>JBBSFG010000180.1:0-7783 GCA_038238965.1 Candidatus Acidiferrales bacterium
AACTGGAAGAAGCGGAAGGCCGGGTTGAGATACTTCTGAAAAAAGCCGACGGCAAACTAGCGGCGGAGCCGTTTGAGCCCGAAGGCGAGAATGAGCCCTGAGACGCAGCGCCGTTCGTCACCTCCCGGCGCCTCGATGACGGTCCTGCCAGATTTTTTTGAAACCGACCGCCAGGCCGTCGACGCCGCCCTGGAACGTTTTCTGCCGGCGGAAGCGATGGAGCCGCCATCGATTCACACCGCGATGCGCTACAGCGTTTTTGCCGGAGGCAAACGCATACGTCCGATTCTGTGCCTGGAGACCGCGCGGATTTTTGAGCCGGATATGGAGATCGGAACGACGCCGGCGATGCATCCCGCTTGCGCCATCGAATTCATTCATACCTATTCGCTGATTCATGACGATTTGCCCGCGCTGGATAACGACGATTTGCGCCGCGGCAAGCCCACCAGTCACAAAAAGTTCGGCGAAGCCACCGCAATCCTTGCCGGCGACGGCTTGCTCACGCTGGCGTTTCAGACCGTGGGCGAAAGTCCGGCGCCCGCCGCGCGCATCGTGGCGATGCTTCGGGAAATCAGCGGCGCGGCGGGAACGGTCAACGGTATGGTCGGCGGGCAGGTTGCCGATCTGGAAAACGAAGGCAAGCGCATTGAGCCGCAAACGCTTGAGTATATTCATCGCTCCAAGACGGCGGCGCTGATCCGCGCGTCGGTGACCACCGGGGCGATCAGCGCGGGTGCGGGCGAAGCGGATGTGGCGCGGCTTCGCAAATTTGGCGAAATGATCGGCTGGGCGTTCCAGGTGACCGACGACATTCTGGACGTGGAAGAATCGTCGGCGGCGCTGGGCAAGACCGCGGGTAAAGATATCGCGCAACAGAAAGCCACTTATCCGGCGGTGTTCGGTATCGAGAGATCGCATGAAATCGCCGCCAGCCTCGCGCAGGAAGCCATTGAAGAAATCAGCGTCTACAAAGAGCGCGCCGGGCGGTTGCGCGCGCTGGCTGAATTTCTGGTCCGCCGGCGCGCTTGAACCGCGCTTCCCAATGAAAATCAGGCAACGCCGAACGCGACTGGACACCCTGCTGGTGGCGCGCGGCCTGGCGGATTCGTTGCACAAAGCCCAAGCCATGATTCTCGCCGGCGAAGTGTCTGTGAACGGGGCGCGGGAAAGCAAATCGGGCGCTGCGGTGGCGCAAGACGCTTCGCTGGAAATAAATAGCCGCGAGCAGAAATACGCCAGCCGCGGCGGATTCAAACTGGAAGGCGCGTTGCGCGATTGCCACGTCGATCCGTCGGGCCGCATCTGTCTGGACATCGGCTCCTCTACAGGAGGCTTTACGGATTGCCTGCTGCAGCATGGAGCGGCGCGCGTTTATGCCGTGGACGTTACCATGGACCAGATCGCCTGGAAATTACGGCAGGATGAGCGGGTGGTGCGCATCGAACGCAACGCGCGCGAGCTTAGCCCGAGCGATATTCCGGAGCAAGTCGACCTGGTTACCGTGGATGTGTCGTTCATCTCAGTGGGAAAGGTTTTGCCGCAGGCATCGGCCGTCGCCAGGCCCGGTACCGATTTTCTGATCCTGGTGAAGCCGCAATTCGAACTGCGCCGCGAGGCGATCGGCCCCGGCGGAATCGTCACCGACCCGGCGCTGCACGAGAAGGCGATTGCCATCGTTCGGCAGGCGGCGACATCCGTGGGACTAGCCTGCCTGGACGTGCAACCCAGTCAATTAGCGGGCGCGGAAGGCAATCAGGAGTATTTTCTGCACGCGCACAAAAGTCTGTAGAGTAGAATCGCATTCATACATGTCTGAACTATCGTTTCGAAAAATCGGCATCATTTCGCGACCGCGACGCTCCAATCTCTCCGCGGTAGTGCCGCCTCTGCTGCAGTGGCTCGAAGCTCGCGGCCTGCAGGTCACGTACGACCTGGAAACGGCGGGTTCGTTTTCGGAACCTTCGAAGGGCCACAGCCGCGAGCATGTCGCGTCCGCATCGGATCTGCTGCTGGTGCTTGGCGGCGACGGAACGCTGCTGGCAGCCGCGCGCGTCGCGAGCGCTAAAAACATTGCGATTCTTCCCATCAACATGGGCAGCCTCGGTTTTCTGACTAGTTTCATGCTGGAAGAGCTGTATCCCGCGCTGGAAGATATTCTCGCCGGACGTTTGACCATCAGCGAACGCGTAATGCTGCACGTGGAATTACACCGCGGCGGTAAAATTATCGATAAACAGAGCGTGCTGAACGAAGCGGTGGTCAACAAAGGCGCGCTGGCGCGCATGATCGAAGTGGAACTGATTATCGACGATACTTTTGTCTGCCGCTATCGCGCGGACGGTTTGATCGTCGCGTCACCGACCGGCTCCACGGCGTATTCGCTTTCCGCCGGTGGGCCAATTGTGCACCCCACCGTTGAATCTTTCATCATCACACCGATCTGCCCGCATACCTTGAGCGACCGTCCGGTAGTGGTGCACGACACGTCGATAATCGAAGTGAAATTGTCGGCGGGAACCGAATCGGTCTTTCTGACCCTGGACGGCCAGAAAGGAATTCCACTGCAGACCACGGATCGCATACGAATTTCGCGCGGCCCGCACCGTCTGAAACTCATTCAAACGCCCAACAAGTCCTATTTCGAAATATTGCGCAACAAGTTGAAGTGGGGCGAAGCCTAGCCGCACTTCACTGGCGAAAATATCAGGCGAGAACGTCGGTGCTCAGCAGGTCCTGATTCGTCTCGCGCCGGCGGATCAGCCGGGCTTTCTTGCCCGCCACCAGAATTTCCGCCGGGCGCGGACGTCCGTTGTAGTTGGAGGCCAGCGACATTCCATACGCGCCCGCGGTCCAAATGGCCAGCACATCTCCCGCCCGCACCGGGCCGAGTTGCCAGTCGCGAAGAAAACAATCGCCCGTTTCACAGACCGGACCGACGATATCGACACTCTGGCGCAGCTCTCGCGCGCTGGAAGAATTGCGTTGAACGCGCGTGATTGCATGCACCGCGCCATAAAGGGATGGCCGCAGCAAATCGTTCATGCCCGCATCCACGATCACAAACGTTTTCTTGCGAGTACGCTTCAGGTACAGCACACGCGTGAGCAGAACACCGGCAGGCGCGATGAGCGTGCGCCCGGGCTCCAACAACAGATGCAACCCGAGCGGCGCGACTATACGGCTGACCATTCGCGCATAGGCCGCGCGGGACGGAACTTTTTCGTTGGTATAGCGGACACCCAATCCTCCGCCACAATCCAGATAGCGGAGCGCGATTCCCTGCTTTTTCAATTCGCGCGCGAATCCTGCCAGACGCTTCAGGGCGCGCTCGAACGGTTGCGAGGTGACAATTTGCGAGCCGATGTGCGCACTGATTCCCTGCCAGCGAATCCATTTCGAATTCTGGTGCAGCAGGTACAATCGCCTGGCCGTTTTCCAGTCCAGCCCGAATTTGTGCTCGTAGCGGCCGGTGGCGATGTGCGGATGCCCTCCGGCCAAGACGTCGGGGTTTACGCGAATGGATACTCCGGGCGCGTGGTGGCCCCGCGCGACATGGTGAGCCGCTTCCTCCAGTAAAACGTCCATCTCGGCTTCCGATTCGACATTAAAAAGCAGGATGCCCATGCGCCCGCGTCGATCTCCGCTCTGATACTGCAAGGCAGCGCGGATTTCTTCGCGTGTCTTGCCCACGCCGGAGAAAACGATGCGATCGCCGCGCACACCGATGCGGCGAAGATGTTCAAGCTCTCCGCCCGACACAATGTCGAAGCCACCGCCAAGGCCGGCGAGAAGTTTCAGGATGGAAAGATTGCCGTTGGCCTTCATAGCAAAACACAGGGTGTGCGGTGTAGCGCCAAGCCCAACGTCCATCTCGCGGAATGCCTGGGCGATTGCGGCGCTGCTATATACGTAGGCGGGGGTCCCAAATTTCTCTGCGATCTCTGCAAGGGAAACGCTTTCACACAACAACTCTTGTGCTGGCGCGTTCCCTTGCGGAGCTGTGCCCGGTTTCTTTTTCCAATCGAACTGTGGGGTAAATTGTGCGGGATCGACAAAGCTTACTTTGGAACCCGCCGCGCCGGCCTTCATCGAACTTTGGCAATCACCAGGGTTCGATCGTCGGCGAGAGGAGCGCTCTGCGTAAACGCATCGACGTCGCGCAGGATCAGGTCGGCCAGTTCGGCGGCTTGTATTTCATGATGCTGCTCGATCAGCTTGCGCAGCTTTTCCGTGCCGTAAAATTGTCCTTCGGCGTTAGCGGTTTCGGCGATACCGTCGGAGTGGAAAACCAGAATGTTGCCGGGCTCCAGAACGCCGTTCCATTCGTCGTAACTTACATCCTCGAAGATACCGAGGGGAAATCCCGTTAATTCGATTTTTTCGCAGCGGCCGTCTTTGTAGAGCAGTGGCTGCGATTGCCCGGCGTTGGCGACCCGCAATTTACGCTTGCCCTTTTGCCAGGTGGCGAAACACGCGGTCATGAAGCGCCCTTCAATGCGGCGCTCGCCGACAATTTGATTCATCTGCTTGAGAATATCCGCGGGCTGCAGTTTCTGCGGCGCGAGGCTGCGCATAATTCCGATGGCCACGGCGCCGTAAAGCGCGGCCGCGGTTCCCTTCCCGCTTACGTCGCCCAGCGCGATGCCCAGCTGTTGCGGTCCATATCGTAAAAACTCATAGAGGTCGCCGCAAACTTCGCGCGCGGACAAATAGCGCGCCGCCATGTCCAGGCCGTAATCCTCGCTGGGCACCGGTTGCAGCAGCGCGCCCTGAATGCGTTTGGCGGCTTGCAGGTCGCGTTCGAGGCGGGCTTCGTCACGCGCCAGCTTTTCATACAAGCGCGCGTTTTCCAACGCAACAGCCAGGTTGGCGGCCAGAATCGACAAGGTCTGGACGTGGTCCTCGGTAAAATAATCCAGTTGCGGGCTTTCGAGATCTAGCACGCCAATCACTTTCCCCTGGTGAATCATGGGAATGGCCAGTTCCGAGCGCGTCTCCGGATTCACCATCAGATATCGCGGATCGGCGGACACATCCGGAACGCGCACGGGAGCCTTCAACGTCGCGGCCGCGCCCACAATGCCCTCGCTGACCGCCACACGCAGTTTTCCCTGCACGTGCTGGCCATGTTTCACATCGATGCGGTGGCGGAAGACTCTCTGTTTCTCGTCATACAGCATCAGGCTCAGAATCTGGTAGTCGATGACGCGCTTGATCTGCTCGGCGGCGCGGCGCAGCAATTCTTCGACGTCGAGAATGGAGCTGGTTTCGCGGCCCACCTCATTCAATAGCAGGAGCGTCTCCGCCTGCGTGCGTTCCTTCTGATACAGCCTGGCGTTTTCGATGGCAATGGCCAGGCGGCCCGCCAGCAAGCTCAAAATATTTTGCTGATCGGGGGTGAAGTAATCGAGATGGCGGCTCTGAATATCCAGCACGCCGATACACTTTCCCTGGAGGATGAGCGGGACGGCCAGTTCGGAACGAACATTTTCAATTCCAGCGATGTAGCGGTCGTCCTGGGAAACGTCGCTGACGCGCACGGAATGTCCGGTGGCTACAGCCGTGCCAGTGATACCGTGGCCCACGGGGACGCGGAGATTCTCCGCCAGTTCGCGCGGGTAGCCGATGGAAAAACGGAATTTCAGATAGGTGCTGTCGCCTTCCAGCATCAACACGCCGAAAATTTCGTAATCGATGTGGCGCTTGATAAGCGCGGCGGTGCGCGCCAACACTTCGTCGAGATCAAGCGAAGCGTTGACTCCTTCGCTGATCTCCGCGAGCGTGGCTAGCACCTCGGCGGGAAGGGCGGTGCTGATGATGTCGGGGGCCACTTCAGCCCGTGCCTGTGCTGGATTCATTGCGTAAAGATATTATAGCAGGCGGCAAGGATGCTCCGGGATCACGCGTATTTCCAATAACTTACACTTGGCACTGTCAAGACCCAAACCGCTTTTCTGCTTCGTGCAAAATGCTGACTCCGTTGCTGGTACCGATGCGGCTGGCCCCGGCGTCGACCATTTCCAGCAGGTAGTCCAGCGTGCGCACACCGCCAGAGGCTTTCACGCCCATTTTCGGTCCGACGACGCGGCGCATCAGCGCAACATCGGTCACGGTTGCGCCGCCGGTGCTAAAGCCAGTGGAGGTCTTCACGAAATCGGCGCCGGCGTCACGCGCCAATCCGCACACACGAATCTTTTCATCGTCGGTCAGCAGTGCGGTTTCGATGATCACTTTCAGAATCGCGCGGCGTTCGTGGATGGCGGCAACCAACGAGGCAATTTCGTTTTCCACCGCAGCGGCGAAACCGGCTTTGAGCGCGCCGATACTGATCACCGTATCGATTTCCTGAGCGCCTTGATCGAGCGCCACGCGGGCTTCGTGTACTTTGGTGGCCGGCAGGTTGGCGCCCAGCGGAAATCCAACCACCACGCAGGTCTTCACCGTGGAACCGCGCAGCGCCTGCGCCACTTGTCCAGTAAAAACGGGATTTACGCATACCGCGGCGAATAAATGTTGCAGTCCTTCGTTGCACAGGCGCTCGATATCTTTGCGCGTCGCTTCCGGTTTCAGGAAGGTGTGATCGATAAGTGCGGCTGCTTCGCGGGAATTGGCTGGCAGCGCAATCATGCTTTGACGCCTTTCTTTTTCCTGGCCTTGCCGATGGTCAGTACTCCCACGTCCAGCAGGTTGCGGTAGCGCTCGGCATAATCGAGTCCATAGCCCACCACAAACTCGTTGGGAATTCTGAAGCCAATGTAATCCGCCTGCACCGCGGTGATTCGCCGGTCCGGCTTATCCAAAAGAGCAGCCACGCGCAGGTGTTTGGGCTTGCGCTGCTGAAAGATGCTCAACAGATAATGCATGGTCATGCCTGTATCCAGAATATCTTCCACGACGATTACGGTTTTTCCTTCGATGCTAGAGTCCAGGTCGCGCGTCAAGCGCACTTGTCCGGAAGAATGCGTCCGGTCTCCGTAACTGGAGAGAGCGATGAAATCGAAGGAAACTTCTCCCGGAATCTGCCGTGCAAGGTCGGCGAGAAAAAATACCGCGCCTTTTAGTACTCCCACCAGGTGCAGCGGCTCGCCTTCGAAATCCTTGCGGATTTTCGCCGCCAACTCCTTGATGCGCTTCTTGATGCGCTCGCGCGGGATCAGCACGCGCACGCTTTCGTGGGCCAGTTCGGAGCGCAGTGGAGCCGTGTGAGATTTGCGTGGCGGAGTCATGAATTCAACCGAATCGAGACTCTAGCGCACCGCTCGCTTGCAGAGCAAGCCGCGCGTGCCCAATGTTCGCAATTCGGGTTACGATGATTGTCAACGATGGCGAAACTAACGGAACCGTGGCTACGAGGAACACATGCGGAAATTGCGGCAATTCCGCGTGCGGCCATACACGCTATCGAACAGGCTGGTGAAGATCTGACAACCTGGTGCGCGGAATTGACCGACGAAGAATTGAACGCCAGGCCATTTGATCTGCCCGCCATTGTTTTTCAGCTCCGCCATGTTGCGGGCAGCCTGGACCGCTTGCTGACCTACGCCGAGGGCCAGCCCCTGAATGAGGGGCAATTTGCCGTGTTAAAAAACGAAGCCGAGCCCGGTGTTTCGCGAGCCGTGGTTTTTGAGGAGCTCACCAGGGCTCTCGGACTATGTTCGGAACGCATTCGAACGCTGGGCGCGACGCCATCGCTGTTAGCACAAACCCGCGCGGTCGGAAGAAAAGGTTTGCCCACCACGGTGGCAGGTTTACTGGTGCACGTTGCGGAACATACCCAACG
>JBBSFG010000181.1:0-7776 GCA_038238965.1 Candidatus Acidiferrales bacterium
CCTTGACACGGACGAGGTCTGGGGTTCGAGTCCCCACGGGCCTACCACGGTTATAGTGCAGCGGGCCGGCGATTGGTAATATTGATAAATCTTGATCCTCGTTGTTCGTCGATGGCGCTATATTCCCTTTATCACCGTTAAAAACCAGTACCGGTACCCCAGTATCTGCTTCCCCACGTCTTTCGCCGTTGAAATGACGTAATTGCCGAAAGGGCGGAAATATGCAAAGTTTTTCCGTCTGGCAGCCGCGCATACAGTAAAAAATATGTTGCATATCACTGAAATACCGTCTATTACGTATCAGTGGAATTGGCGTGAGATGCTTGGATTGAGGGCTCCTCATATACCAATTCGGCAATATTTGAAATCTGGAGTTCAGATGAAAAAGACATTTTCTATCGGCTTACTAATCGCAGTGATTGCGTTGTGCTGTGGCACGGCCGCTAAAGCGGACACGCTTACCATCGGTGACCTCCAAATCACCGGAACAGTAACCGACACGCTCGCGACACTAACATTTCAATGCCTGGACGCTACCTGCGCTGGATGGTTCCTCGGGGATGTCACCCTTAAGGGGTTCACCTTTAACTCACCCACTCTCGGTACCGCGCCTGCGGGCTACACTCTCGTGAACGGTGGACAGGACAACAATGCTGTTGGCAATGGCGGCGGCTGCAACGGCACCCCTGGCAATAAAGCGCTTTGTTGGGATGCGGCGTTGCCCCTGACGACCGTGCTTGGCAATGGCTTGATCACCTTTACCGCCCACATCGGGAACGGCGGCGCTGGGACCCTGCACGTGCAAGCTACTGGATACGATAACGCCGGCGGAAACGAACAGGGCGGGGGCAAAGTGTTTGCCATCTCAGAAGACCTTGGTAGCGGCGGTGGGACGACTGTCCCGGAGCCGGCCACGATTTCGCTGCTGGGCACCGGCTTGCTGGCCCTGGCGGGAATCACACGGCGGCGTTTCCTGAATTCCTGAAACGTCTCTTACCACCGCGTTTTTGACCCCGCACTGGAGACGGTGCGGGGTTTTTCTTTTGCGTCGGTTCCTCGCCCTTAGCTTGCAATCTCCAAAAACCCTACAGCTCTCAGACTAATCTGTGGCACTGGCCTGTGCGATAATTTGCGCCATGCACGCAGTGAACGTGGCGATCGATGATGGCTTGAAGAAGAAGTGCGCCCGCGTGGCTCTGGGATGCGTCATCGCGGATGTGGAAGCAGTAGAGACTTCGGCGGCGCTGACCGGGGAATTGAAGTTGCGCGGGGAGGAGATTTTGCGCTTACCGGAACCGCGTGCCGTGCTGGAATCGGCGCAGATCTTGGCCACGCGCGCGGCCTACAAGGCGCTGGGTAAAGATCCAGCACGGTATCGCGGATCGGCGGAAGCTTTGCTGCGGCGCGTGATTGCGGGCAAGGGATTGCCGCAAATCAATGCGGTGGTGGATGTAATTAACCTGGTTTCGGTGGAGAGCCGCTTGCCCGTGGGCCTCTACGATCTGGCAGCGCTAAGCGGCGACGTGGTGTTTCGGGCCGGGCGAGCGGGCGAAACCTACAAGGGTATCGGCAAATACGATTTGAATCTGGAAGGCTTGCCGCTTTTTGCCGACGCCACCGGTCCGCACGGCAGCGCTACCAGCGATTCGGAACGCACGATGGTTACGGTCTCCACCAAACGCGTGCTCGCTCTGATCGTTTCCTTTGCGGGAGCGACAGATTTGCCACGCTGGACACAGCGAATGACGGAATTGCTCGCGCTCTACGCCGCAGGGCAGAACTGCGAATCCCAAATCGTCTCGTAGAAAATTTATTCTCGGCCGGAGGCAATCCTATTTGGAGACTTCTTCGGCCACGCTTTGGCCTTGATCCACGCGGGAATTAAACAACCCGCGCGCGGCAAGTAGCTCCGCATTCAACACCGCCGCCCCCGCGGCTCCACGAACCAGGTTGTGCGACAGCAAAATCAGCTTCACATCCAGAATCGGGCATTCGCGCACACGGCCGACAACGGCGGCCATCCCGTTTCCAACATTTACGTCGCGTCGCGGCTGGGGGCGATTTTCTTCTTCGAGCACCACCACTGGGTAGCGCAACGCAGAAGGCAGCGCCGCAAGCTCCGCGCCAACGTCAAAGGTGCGCAGCGCTTCCTGTACTTCATACAGGGATGCTATTTTTTTCAGGCCGATGCTCACGCACTCCATGTGGCCGTCGAGCACCGGCACGCGATTGCAGTGCGCCGTCAATCCGATGCCGGCATCGACGAAGCGCGAGCCATCCCACTTGCCCAGCAGCTTTTGCGGCTCGGTTTCCATTTTTTCTTCTTCGCCGCTGATAAATGGGATGACGTTGCCCTGAATATCCATGGTGGCCACGCCCGGATAGCCCGCCCCCGACACCGCCTGCAGCGTGACCACGAATACTTTCTCCAGCCCAAACGCGTCGGCCAGCGGCTTCAGCACCAGAACCAGCCCCGCCGTGGAACAATTAGGATTGGTGACGATAAATCCGCGGTCATAACCGCGCTTCTTTTGCTGAACCGGAATGGCGTCCAGATGCGCGGCGTTGACTTCCGGGATGAGCAAAGGAACGTCCGCGTCCATGCGGTGATTTTTGGAATTGCTGAGCACCGGATAGCCCGCGCGCGCGAACGCTTCTTCTGCTTCGCCCGCAACGGAGGAATCCAGCGCGGAGAAAACAAAATCGCAGTCGAGCGTGGGCTCGAGCCCCTTGACGACCAGGTTTCGCGCCGCTTCGGGAATGGGTTCATCCAGATGCCAGCGAGCCGCTTCGGAATAGCGCTTTCCCGAAGAACGCTCGGATGCGGCCACTTCCGTCAGTTCGAACCACGGATGATCGGCAAGCAGGCTGACAATACGCTGGCCTACAAGTCCGGTCGCGCCCAGTACGCCTGCGCGCCATTTTTTTGCCGCACCCGGCGGCAGCGCGTTGCTTCCCGCGCTCACGCGCAGATCAATCGCGCTTGTGCCGCTCGCTTGCACCTTTCGAGAATTGTCGTCCAGGCTCATATCAGCTCCTGATTCACCGGAGCGCTTCTGGGGTAGGTTTAAAGAAAAAACCCACCGCCAGTTCGCTTCCGGCGGTGGGTTGGAAACTTTTGCTATTTAATCTAGCTGTTTCTCCACTCGCCCGAAGTGCAAATAGCCGGCGTCGTAAGCGGCGTAGTGATCGTAATTCGCTTGGTGGCGATGGACTTCATAGCTCGAAGAGAATAACACGTGATGCTGAGGCCTTAAAGCGTTTAGTAGCAGGGTGTCCTCTAAATTGAATCGGCACCCAACTATACTTGCCGGCCAGTTTCCGATTGCCCGAAGCTTCAGACACCAGCTAAACGGAGTACACAATTGGAAGCTGGGAGAGACTAAGGGTCGAAGGTTCGCACTGCCGCCTACTGCTTCTCGTAGACGTAAATCTCTTTGTGGTCGAATACGTCGTGGGTGAGAGTTCGAGCGTCAGCCGACCTGCGCCCACGTATCGATGACCGGCTTAAGCCCCGTGACGACGACCGTAGCGTTAGGGACCTTTATATCGAGCGTGGATTCGATGACCAGCACCGAGTCGTGCCAGCTCGCGCTCGAAGACAGTTGGCCTGACGACATTTTCAGCGAGACGCGCTTCTTCCCATCCGGCGTGTAGCTTTCCGTCAATTTCTTGCCGTCTGTTTTGTAGTGAAAAACGATCGACGACTTCTTGCTATCGATGACGATTGTCTGAGACTTGATTGTGCTGTCCTTCGGGAGGCTGCTCTTTGCGGCATTGAGAACCCAAGTGCCGGAGAAGTCGGGTGTCGCGGTAGTTTGCGCGAGCGCCGAGAACATCACAGCAAGAACCAGCGTGATCGTGACGAGAAGCTGACGCATGACAGAGGCCCTTCCTTTTGGTGGCGATTGTAATACATTTTTCGCAAGTCTTGCTTAGCGACCTACCGGGAAGTGGTTTTCATCGCCGGAAATGCTGATTATCAAATCGCTTCACGGTGTCACGAACGGGCGAGACGGGTATAAACTGGCATCGGTTTCGAAACTAAAAAGGGAAATTCCCGATGAGACGAATTGCTGCCTTGGCGCTCCTTATGGCGTTGTCCGCCGGATGGCGGATGCCAATTGAAGCGCAGGAAACCGTGATGTCAAAAAGTGATCGCCAGGCTGATAAATCAGCTCGAGACCAGCAGAAAGCGCTCTACAAATATCAGAAGAAGCAACAGAAGGCACAAGAAAAGGCCCAACGAATTTCGGACAAGCAGCAGCGAAAAGCTGCGAAGAAATATGAAAAGGAACAACGCCGGCTTCTCAAGAACGCGCAGCTTCCCGCCAAACACACGCTGTAGGTCGGTCAGCGATATCCCGCACTGCGAGTTGAGGTTTGTCCATCCAGGCACAACATTCGCGCAGAAATTGAACCTGATGTAGTCTGCTAGCATCAAAAAACAAGCGCCGCACAGGAGTTTCGAGAAATGTCCGTGACTAAGTCTGGACAAATGAAGGCCTTGCGAAAAATGTCGGCTGGGCCCGGATTGTCATTTGAATCCGCGCCGGTGCCTTCGATCGGCCCTACCGATGTGCTCGTGCGCGTTACAGCGGCGTCGATTTGCGGCACGGACCTGCATATATACGGATGGGATCGCTGGTCGCAGGGACGCATCAAGCCTCCCGTGACGCTGGGGCACGAATTTTGCGGCATCGTCGAGCGCGTCGGCGATGAAGTTACCGCAGTAAAGGCCGGCGACATGGTGAGCGCCGAGATGCACTTGAACTGCGGCCATTGTCACCAGTGCCGCCTGGGCGAAGCGCACATTTGCCAGAACCTGCGCATCATCGGCATCGACCGCGACGGAGCCTTCGCCGAATTTGTGAAAATTCCGGCGTCGAACATCTGGAAGCTTGATCCGGCGATTCCCGAGCACTACGGCGCGATTCTCGATCCGCTGGGCAACGCAGTACACACCGTGCTGGCGGGAGCGATTGCCGGGCAGACTGTGCTGGTCACCGGATGCGGGCCCATCGGGCTGATGGCCATCGCAGTCGCCAAAGCGTGCGGCAGTTCCACGGTATTCGCCACCGAAACGAATGCCCAGCGCCGCGCTATGGCGCAAAGGATGGGCGCGGACGTGGTAATCGATCCGGCTTCCGAAGACGCCGTGAAGCGCATACTCCTGGAAACGTCCGGCACGGGAGTGGATGTGCTGTTGGAAATGTCTGGCAATCCCACGGCGATACAGCAGGGCTTCAAAGCGTTGCGCAGCGGCGGGCGCGCTTCACTCCTTGGAATTCCCACCGCGTCGGTGCCGCTCGACCTGGTGAATGACGTGATTTTCAAAGGCGCGACAGTGCAGGGAATTTACGGCCGGCGCATGTACGAGACCTGGGTGCAGATGACCGCGCTGCTGAAAGCCGGGCGGCTCAATCTCGACCCTTTATTTGGTGAGCGCACTTCGCTGGAAAAATTCGAAAGCGCGTTTACGCTTTTGCGCGGCGGCCTGGCGGGAAAGATTCTGCTGTATCCCGACGGTGTGCCGCACTAGAAATTCAGTTTTTATTTGAAAAGGAGTTGTGCGATGTCCGATGCCGCTGCTCCCGCTGCAAAGCAATCTCCGCTCCACTACATTTCCGAGCACTTGCAGGATTTGCGCGCCAAAGGCGTGGCACCCAAACTGCGCGTGCTGGAAGGCGAGCAGAAAGCGGTTTGCGTTTTTGACGGCAAGGAAATTATCAACCTGGCCTCCAACAATTATCTGGGGCTGACTACCCACAAAGCCTTGCGCAAAGCCGCTATAGAGGCTACCCGCAAAGATGGCGTCGGCGCAGGCGCGGTGCGCACCATTGCCGGCACCATGAAAATACACATGGAGCTGGAAGAACAGATTGCGCGCTTCAAAAATGTCGAGGCCTGCGTGGTGTTTCAATCAGGATTCACCGCCAACGCCGGAACGGTTTCCGCGGTGCTGGGTAAAGAAGACCTGATTATTTCCGATGAGCTGAATCACGCGTCCATTATCGACGGCGCGCGGCTTTCGAAAGCCACCATCAAAGTCTTCAAGCACAAGGACGTCAAGGATTGCGAGCGCATTCTGGAAGAAACCGCCAATTGGAACGGGCACAAGCTGATCATCACCGATGGTGTTTTTTCCATGGACGGAGACATCGCGCCGCTGCCCGAATTGTGCGCCCTGGCGGAAAAATATAACTGCATCATGATGATCGACGACGCGCACTCTTCCGGCGTGTTGGGCCGCGGCGGCCGGGGCACCGTGGATCATTTCAACCTCCACGGGCGCGTGCACATTCAGGTGGGTACGCTCAGTAAAGCCATTGGCGCGATGGGCGGATATGTTTGCGGTTCACGCGATTTGATCGATTATCTCTACCTGCGCGCGCGACCCTTTTTGTTTTCCACTTCGCATCCTCCGGCCACCGCGGCGGCCTGCCGGGCAGCATTTTCGCTGCTGGATTCGCCAGAAGGGGAGAAACTGGTGAAAAAATTGTGGGCCAACACCAAGTTTTTCAAGCGCGAATTGAAAAAGCGCGGATTCCAGTTCAAGGCCAGCGAGACGCCCATCATTCCCATCCACGTGGGTGAAGCCGCAAAGGCCTTTGAATTTTCCCGCAAGCTTTTCGATGCCGGCGTTTTTGCTCCCGCGGTGGGCTTTCCCACGGTGGCGGAAGGTAAAGCGCGCTTGCGCGCTATCGTCAGTGCCACCCACAAACGCGAGCACCTGCTGAGCGCCGCGGAAACGCTGGCGGACGTGGGCAAGACGCTTGGTATTGTTTGAAAAACGCTCGCCGCTTGGAAACCGCAATTGAACGACTTACCGAAAAATCTTGACCAGACAATCGATGCAGCCTGCCAGCGGGCGCAGACAGTGCCCGGCTTCATGGCTGAGAACGAAGTACGCTTTCTCGGAATCTCGCTGCGTGTGCCCCTCCCCGCGGAACGATCGTTGAAATCGGGAGTGTCAAAGGTAAATCAACCGTGGCACTTGCTACCGTGTCCGGCCGGTATGGATTAGACCCGGTGGTGGCCATCGATCCGCATGTTTAGCATTCCAGAGCTGTTTCTTTATCACTTGCTCTCGAAACCTTTTTCACTCCTGCGCTCATCCAAGTAGCAGGCGGCTGACGGACCAGTGCCATTTCTCTGAGGCCAGGACAGATTGTTGTTTCAGCGGGAGGAAAAATGTTCAGCTGTAAAGTGACCAAGAATTTCGTGGCCTTGATTTCGTTGACGGCGTTGTGCGCGATTGCTTCCCCGGCTCAGTCGCAACCAGATTCGCAGGCGGGCGCTCAACTCGGCGAGCAGTCGGCGCTTGCGGGAAAGCAAGGGCAGGGCGCGAATGTCCAGAAGACCGCTGAAAAATCCGAATCAGGCGCAACATCGCTCGCCGCAGGCACGGCCATTAACGCCGAGCTGACCAGTTCGCTGGATTCCAAAAAGCTGAAGACCGGCGATACCGTGAAAGCGCGCACCACCGAGACGCTCAAATCCTCGGATGGGAGAACTATCCTGCCAAGAGGATCCCAGTTGACAGGACACGTCACGGAGGCGTCGGCACGCGGCAAAGGACAAGCAAACTCCTCGCTCGGCCTGATTATCGACAAAGCCATGCTGAAGAACGGTCAGGAAATCCCGTTAAGCGTGGCGATACAAGCTATTGCAGCGCCTGCTAGCACCGTGGATGCGAACCCTTATGCTGAAGATGCGCCGATCGGGGCGCCGGCCCAGCAAACGAATCGCGGCACGCTGGGCGGCGGCACCCCC
>JBBSFG010000182.1:0-7755 GCA_038238965.1 Candidatus Acidiferrales bacterium
AGAATCAGTTCCTGCTTGAAGCGCCGCAGAATTTCCGGATTGGCGGCCATGTCGCTGCGAATCACTTTGAGCGCCACTTCGCGCTCCAGTTCGCGATCATGCGCGTGGTACACCGCACCCATGCCGCCCTGTCCAAGCAACTTGACAATTTGGTAGCGCTCGCCAAGTACGGTCCCCGAATTCAGCGCTTTCGGAGCCCCTGCGGTTACAATTCCCTCCGCAACCGGTAGCGACCAGCCTTGCCCGCCAGTGGCCAGGGTGTGGTCTGGCGCAAGCGTGTGGTCACCGGTCGGCAGAGGCGTGGCGCACTTCACACACGCGATTGATTCATCCGAGTTGGCGTAGCTGCACTGTGGGCAAACCATAAGGGCGATCCGGTCTGTAGTCCGCCAATTATGTAGTCTTTAGCACGAAAATCAAGCGCACCGGGAGCGTTCTTGACGGCAAGTTGTCTCGAGAGCCATGTTGGTTTGAGTTTCTCGATATGGATCGAGCTTTGGAAGATTAAGAAGCGCGGAGAGCCGCATGGCCGTCATGCGCTGGGAAAATCCTGAACGTTGGTCGGAATGGTAATTCTATGCGTGCCAGGATGAGCATTTGACAGTCGCAGTTCCCCGCCAAATTCCTTTGCCCGTTGTCTCATACCGCCCAGCCCTGTTCCTATGCCCCCCGGGGCGCAGCTACGCCAAGACTCCGGATATCGAGCTTCAACCAAACGACATTATTTATGTCCCCCAAAAGCGCGTCGAAACGCATTATTGGAGCAAGCAATATCGTAGGGCTAATCGCCAGTCGATCGATCTACCGGCTCTAAATTCACTCCTCTTCCAAATCGATTGTTCAGGCTTTGACGGGATGAGACTCAGGGGTGTAGATTACGATTCGGCTTGCGGACGGATGTTACTTCCGATGCAGGCCCAGGGACAAAGCCATGGCGGATGTGCCCCAGACCAAGCGAATCGATTTCGGCAACAGCAATTGGGCAGGAATCGACTTATCAAATTGCGAAAATTATGATGAGTCCCACAGCGGGGATTCCGCGCTCATTTGGCTTTCCTCGGAGGAAGAATTACCTCTCCTAGAGCAGCCGACTGAGGCAGCTAATGTTTTCTGTCTAGTTCCTCAATATGGTTTTCAGCGTGATGCGATTGCCGGCGGCGGTGCTCAAGAACAGCAACCCTGCGTCGCTTCCCTACCCGCGGATCCTTTCTACACTGCTTCTGATATTCAGGTGCTCTCCGACAACAAGCCGGGCAAAGACAGTGTGGCGGAATGCTTCGTTTCCTCTCCGCTCACGTACAGAGCCTCGGCGCAATTCGTCGCGACGAAATGGCTGTTGCGCGTTGCGGCGTTGGTGGTGATTTTGCTGATTGGGAGCGAATTGCCTTCTATTCTCGAGCATGTTCGGCCAAGGCGAGTTAAAGCTTCCGCTACGGTAGGCGGCGAATTTTCTGTGGCGCCAGGAACCGCCGGCTCAACCAAGACGGTTCGTGTCTTGACGGTTATGGCGGGCCGCGAAGAAACAGTGAAAGAAATTAGCCTTCGATTTGTAGGACGTTTCGACGACCACCTGTTACAAGAAATTTCCAGGCTCAATCCAGATTTGAAAGATCCCGATCACCTGGAAGACGGACAACTGATCCGCATTCCGCTTCGCCCACGACCACCGCTCGACTGACCTCTCCCACTGGCTGTATTAATGCAGACCGCCATTCGCAAATCGATTTGATAATGTGTCCAGGCTCCGGGTTAGAATCGTTTCGCTCTGGAGGCGTCATGAAACCATCGGTACTCACAATTTTTGTTTTGCTTTTTGGCGCGCACGCGGCGAATGGACAGGCGAAGCTTTCCCCGAAATGGGAGGAGTTGACCGCGGCTGATTTTCGCCAAGCTATCGCAGAATCCAAGGGCACCTGCCTGCTGCCCTTCGGCATCCTCGAAAAACACGGGCCGCAACTGCCGCTGGGGACGGACTTGCTCAACGTGCGTTACGCTGCGCTGCATGCCGCCGAGCAGGAATACGCGGTGGTGTTTCCGGAATATTATTTCGGGCAGATATTCGAAGCGAAGCACGAACCCGGCACCATCGCGTATAGCCGGGACCTGCAACTGAAACTGCTGCAGGAAACCACCGATGAAATGGCCCGCAACGGCTGCAAGAAGATCGTGATTGTAAACGGTCACGGTGGAAATGAGAGCCTGCTTCCCTTCTTCGCGCAGTCACAGCTCGACAAACCGCACGATTATGTAGTGTACGTTCAGTGGGGACACGAAGAGCCCAAAGGTGGGCCGGCCAAGAAAGATGTGCTGGATATGCATGCCGGTCAATCCGAGACTTCGACGATGATGATTTCTCATCCCGACCTGGTGCATCTGGACCGCGCCTCCAGCGAATCCGGCGCGGATCAAAAACGCGTGAATCTGCCGAATGACGTCTACACCGGCATCTGGTGGTACGCGCGCTTTCCGAATCATTATTCTGGTGACGGTTCGCTGGCGACACGCGAACTCGGCGACTTTGAAATGAAAGCGTGGATCAATGCTATTGCGGAAGCTACGCGCGCTGCTAAAGCCGACGACGAAAGCATTAAATTGCAGAATGAGTTCTACGAAAAAAGTAAACATCCACTCGATACGCGTCCGTAGCTCGGTGCAGCTATGACTTCATCAGTGCTAACCTAATTCTGCGCAGCGCGCCGTTCGGCCGGATTGCGTTCGCTAAAACTGATCTGGCGGGAGCCATGGATCACCGCCATTCCATCCTGGAAGCACGGCGCGTTGGGGAGCAAATCATGGATTCAGTTTTTACCGGATAACGGAATTGGCAGCCAGTTTGGGTTGGTTATTTGCAACGAAGCTGTTCGATCCAGCGGAACAGCGTTTGGTCAAAAGGGGCGGCCACATCCAGAAACTCGATGCCCATTCCAATCCGCGGTTTGAGAATGCGTACGACGGCGAGGGCTTCCACGACTTGCAATTTGCGGGTCAACATCAGCCGGACGCGGGTACCCGCCGGAAAAGATTTGCTGGCGCACATGAATAGACCGCCGATGGAGAGATCAGCGGTCACACCACTGGTGGTGGCGCTGGATTCGACGTCAACCAGCTCCGCATCGGCTGCAAATGGATAACGGATGGAATAGCGCCGGTCGCGAACCGCGATGGAGCGCCACGGGCTAACTGAAGTTCGGTCTTCCATGACGATGAGGTTGCTCACTCAGTATCTCCGGGCAGATCAAAAACTGGCCCGGATGGGTCTCCGGCACTTAATAATTGTCCCTCGAAGTCCTGCCGTTGGGGCGATTTCGTCGCTCAAATCCGCGAAAAAGCTAATAGCGGAAAGCCCAGAAGCTAACTAGGCCGCCTGACCGGGCATTCGCGTTATTAGCCGCTACGACAAAGCGCCCAGCGCCGGCAGCCTGCACCGCAAGACCGGATGCTATTCTGGCCCTCGCAGCTCTCTCTCAGGCGAACACTGAAAATGCAACTGGATGGACTTCGTCAAAGTGACCGTGTGACCTTTCGCATGCCCTTGGAGGCATCGTGGTTTGGCACCGGCGGCCTCGCGCTGAAGCGCACCGCGCATACCATGCTGGTCAGCCGCAATGGCGGCGTCCTGCGACTGACAGAGAAACTCGCGCCTGGTCAGGAATTGACTCTGCGGCGCCAGCAGGATGGCGACGCTTGGAAATCCACGCGCGCGCGAGTGGTCGCAGAGATCGATCAGGAGCCAGACGGTTTTCTGTACGCGTTCCATATCCTCGAGCCGCGTTCAGATTTCTGGGACATCGAATTCCCTGCCCCCAACAAGGCCGAAGATGCAATTGCACGACTGCTGATGGAATGCAGTTTTTGCCAGCGCCGGGAAGTTGTGTATCTGAGCCCGATGGAGTTGAAATCGTTCGAAATGCGTAAATGTGTGGCGCGAGTTTGCAGCCACTGCGCGACTCCGTCGATCTGGATCGAAGCTCAACCGGAAATGCCGCCGCAGGAGGCGGAAGCCACAGGACCACACCTCGATGAACACGTGATTCCCCGCCGAAAACGTACCCGCGTGAAGGCCCGAGTTTTGGCGTGCATCCGCCGCCGAGGATTCGAAGAGGAAGTGGCGGTGTGCGAAGACCTCTCGAAGGGTGGTCTCAGTTTTCGAAGCCGCAATCAGTACGTGGAGGGTTCGCGGGTCGAGGTGGCCGTGCCTTTTACGCCCGGTAGCAGCGCCATCTTTGTTCCCATCCGAATCGTATTCTCTGTCCCGCTGCCAAGCGCGGGACTCTTTAAGCACGGCGCAGCATATATTAAGAGCCCGAACGAATCGGGCGCCTGAACTTCCTTAACCATTTGTCTGAAGATCAATCGAGGGCGGCGACGGTTTCGCGCTCGCGGTGGCGGCGATGCAGATAATGCATGGCGATATTCAGGTAAATTTCTCCGCAGGGGGTTTCCATGCCGAGCACCATGGCTTCCGTATCGGTGGTGCCGGAAAGACCGGTGTCGTTCGCATGAATTTCCGGAGGAAACACTTTGAAGCGAAACCCTTGGTCGTTCAGCAACGTAACCGAATTTCCGATAACCATGTTGGCCAGCTCGCAAACCGTTTCCGAAACCAGTTGTTCACTTGAAGGGAGATCTGCACCCGACAGATGGCTGGCAATTCTTACCGCGACTTCCGGCGCGAGATCCAGGATCACCCGCCCTTCAATGTCTCCTTTGATGGCGATAAGTGCGGCCACGCCCTTTCGGCGATAGGTTTCCTCGTCCATGGTTAGATCCACAATTTTTACCGGAGATTGCAAGCTTTCGGAAAATACGGCGTCGGCCGCGTTAATAAAGGGCTGGATCAGTTCCATTCTCATGAGCGTTGTTCTCCTACGAATGCTACCGGCGACCCCGCTACGGCAGGGTCGTCGCTCAGTACATAACGCAAAATCTCATACAGCACTTCCGGCTTGACCGGTTTTTGGACGAAGTGCTTGGCCCCTTTTTGTAAGGCGGCAAGAATATTTTCCTGGTATCCGACCGAAGAGACCATCACGATGCGCGCGTCGCTGTGCTGGCGCACAATGCGCTCGACCGCTTCGATGCCTTCCATCTGCGGCATGGTGATGTCCATCAGGCAGATGTCCGGCATGGTGCGATTAAATTCCGCGATAGCCGTCAAGCCGTCGCCGGCCTCACCGGCCACTTCCCCGCCAAAGGTCTCAATCATCTTAATGAGGTTCTTGCGCGCGAAGACGGAGTCGTCGACGACCAAATAGCGCACGGTTTTATTGTCCCTGCGATGTAGAGCGGCGAACTGTGGCATAACATTCTCCTTGTATCGGCGGCGGTGCTAACTGCGAATCGAAGAGACAGGCGCCGTCTCGGCCTTCTCCTGCTTGTTTTTATCCTTTTTATCCAAGCCGGTCCGTTCGGAATGGTATTGGCTCAACAGATACGCGGCCATGCCGTCGAGCGAAACGATTCTGTTGGCGTAGCCCTTCAGAATCGCGGCTCTCGGCATTCCGCTGACCACGCAACTTTCTTCACTCTGCGCGATGGTCACTCCCCCGGCGGCTTTGATGGCCCCCAAGCCACTGGCGCCGTCGTCACCCATGCCGGTCATCAATACCCCCACCGCGGTGAGCGAGAATTCCTGGGCCACGGAATGAAACAACACGTCCACCGAGGGGCGATGACCGTTCACGTGCGGAGCGTCGGTCAACACCACCATGTCTCCGCGGGGCATACGGCGAACCATCATGTGCCGGTTTCCCGGACATAAGAGCACCCGGCCAGCGAGCAAAAGGTCTCCCGAGCGCGCTTCCTGCACTTCCAGCGGAGAGCATTCATCGAGGCGCTTGGCAAACATTTCGGTGAATCCTTCAGGCATGTGCTGAACGATCAGAATGGAAGCCGGAAAATCCGCTGGAATCTGCGAAAGGAGAAATTGCAATGCGTTCGGGCCGCCGGTGGATATGCCAATGGCGATGATGCGGCTGGGCGGGATCGCCGGCCGCGCACCTTTCTTCTGGAGCGGGACAGTGTCCGCGACGAGCGCCTGCGGCAAACGTCGGCCGGCTGCGCGCTTGGCAACTTTTATTTTTTCGATGAGCTGATCGGCAATTGTATCGAGGTGACCCACGGCGGCGTCCAGCGGCTTGGCGACGAAATCGACGGCGCCGAGCGCTAAGGCCTTGAAGGTAGAGTAGGCGCCCTCTTTCGAATGGGTGCTGAACAGAATTACGGGTACGGGCGCGCTCTTCATGATCAGGCGTAGCGTTTCCATACCGTCCATGCGGGGCATTTCCAGATCCAGCGTGACAACATCGGGACGCAACTCTTCGATTTTCTTCAGCGCAAAAGCGCCGTCCATAGCCGTGCCCACCACTTCAATTTCGGAGTCCCGCGCGAGAATCGTCGGGATGAGCTTGCGCATCAGTGCCGAATCGTCTACTACCAGGACCTTGATCCGATCGCTCATGCTGTTGCTCCCAGGGGAAGTACCTTCGAGAATTTAGCCACCACAGCCGGAACATTCAAGATCAGGACGACCGTTCCGTCACCAAGAATCGAAGCTCCGCTCACCAGGTCGCTGGAGACGATGTCGTTGGGCAAGGCTTTGATTACCAACTCTTCTTCGCCGACCAGCGAATCGACGACCAGCCCAAAGCGCTTCTCGGCGGTTCCGATCACGATCACGAAATTCGTCTTCTTTTTCGGCAAATTGGAAACGGCATGAATGTGATCCAGTCGGTTCAATCGCACCAGGGTAAGCAACTGGTCCCGGAGGCGCAAAATTTCGCGCTGGTCCACGACATGAATTTCGCCCTCATGGACGCGCGTGATTTCCACGACGGAAGACAGCGGCACAGCGTATAGTCGGCCGGCTGCACGAAACAGCAGTGTTTGCATGCTAGCCAGCGTCAACGGCGTGCGCATCTGGATGGTAGTTCCTTTGCCTACTTGGGTAGTCACATGGACCGTGCCCTTAAGCTTGTCCATGACGGCGCGCACCACGTCCATACCCACGCCTCGGCCGGAAACTTCCGTGACCGTGGCGGCAGTACTGAAACCAGGCTCGAAAATCAGGTTGAATGCTTCCTGATCGCTCAAGCGTGCGGCTTCCTCGGGCTTCAGGACCCCTTTTTCGGCGGCACGAGAGCGTAACTGCACCGCATCCATTCCCCGTCCGTCGTCGCGCACTTCGATTACCACCTGCGAACCCTGATGAAACGCTCTTAGAAAAATAGTGCCGCGCGCGGGCTTTCCGGCGAGAAGACGCTCATCGGCGGGCTCAATCCCGTGGTCTACAGCGTTGCGAACCAGGTGCATCAGTGGCTCTGCCAGGGAGTCCAGAATCCCTTTATCGAGGTCGGTGTTTTGGCCCGTGACCTGCAATGCCACATCTTTGCCGCACTGTTTCGCCACATCTCTTACCACTCGCGGAAATCTCCGGAAGAGCTGCTCTACCGGCACCATTCGGATTTTCAAAACGCATTTGTGCAGTTCGTCGAGGACACGCGTTTGAAACGCCATAGCATCCGCAAGCTTCGCGCGGATGGGATCGCGCGCGTGCAGCTTGTCGAATTCCGTCAGAGTGCGATTGAGCATGGACCTGCCGATAATCAACTCGCCGACGAGATTCATCACCGCATCGATCCGTGCGGCATCTACCCGCAGCGAGGATTCCGCCAGGGCGGCCACGGCGGTGCTGACGGCGTTACCGCTTGTGGCACTTTGGTTCTCCTGAGGGGCGCTGGTGGCCAGATGTGCTTG
>JBBSFG010000183.1:0-7726 GCA_038238965.1 Candidatus Acidiferrales bacterium
GGTGAGTCGCGCGAGCAAATGGCGAATATGCGGATGTCGCAGGTCTCTTATCCGGACTACCTGGACTGGCGAAAACGGGTGAAGAGTTTTTCGTCGGTCGCGGTGTACAGCGGGGACGCTTTTACGCTGCGAATCGCGGACCAGCCGCAAAATATGTTCGCAACGCAGGTGTCTGCCAACTTTTTATCGACGCTAGGCGTGAAACCATTTCTGGGCCGCGATTTCGTGGATAGCGATGTGGAGAGGGGCGGGCTGCATGTGGCGATGTTGAGCTATCGCTTCTGGCAAAGCGATTTTGGCGCGGATACGAACGTGGTGGGCCGCGTGGTGCAAGTGGATAACATGCCGGCGACGATTATTGGAGTGTTGCCGCGCAATTTTGAGTTTTTTAACTCGACCCCGATGTGGGTACCGATTCATCAAAATGGCGAGCTGATCACGCGGCGAAGCCTGCGGTGGCTGAACGTGGTGGGACGGCTGGAGCCGGGGGTGACCGCGGAGCAAGCGCGTGCAGAGATGAATGCGGTTACCGCGCAATTGGTTGCCGCGTACCCGAAGGAAAACGGTTCGACCATTTTTGTGATGACCAGTCTGCGGGAGCTTTTTGTGGGACAGGTGCGGCCGTTGCTGCTGATTTTGCTGGGCGCGGTGGGATTTGTTCTGCTGATCGCGTGCGCGAACGTGGCGAATTTGTTGATGACGCGGTCCATCGGACGGCGCAAGGAATTTGCGGTGCGCGCGGCGCTGGGAGCGAGCCGCGGGAATATATTGTCGCAACTGCTGACGGAAAGTTTATTGCTGGCCGGGCTGGGAGCGGTGCTGGGCCTGGCCGCGGCGCAGTGG
This sequence comes from Candidatus Acidiferrales bacterium, assembly GCA_038238965.1. Taxonomy (GTDB): domain Bacteria; phylum Acidobacteriota; class Terriglobia; order Acidiferrales; family UBA7541; genus Acidiferrum. The sequence goes on from JBBSFG010000183.1 coordinate 844, forward strand.
GGCGTGGCGCTGCTGCTCGCGGCGATGCCCGAGTCGCAACTGCAAGCCTTGCCGTACCTGCGGGAAGTGGGGACGAATTTACCGGTGCTGGGGTTTTTGTGCGGCGTGACGTTGTTGACCGCGCTGATCTTTGGACTGGCGCCGGGACTGGCGATGGCGCATAGCAGCTCGGTGAACGAAGCGTTGAAAAATGAATCGCGCGGCGGGACGAGCAAGGGGCAAGCGCGGCTGCGAAACGCGATGGTGGTGGCGGAAATCTCCATCGCGTTGGTGCTGCTGGTGAGCGCGGGCCTGATGCTGAAAAGCGTGCACGCGCTGGTGACGCACGACCCGGGGTTCGATACGCACAACGTACTGGCGTTTTCGGTGAACCTGCCGGACAACTCGTATCCCAGCGACAAAGACGATCCCAATACCAATAGCGCGGCGCTGCGCTTCGATAAGGAATTTACGCGACGGCTGCGCGGCGTGCCGGGGATTGTGGACGTGGGGCAAGCGTCGGCGATTCCATTGAACGGCGGGAGCACGGTGCGGTTCGTGATCGAAGGGCGACCCATAGCGGCGGGCGCGGAAGAAGAGAGCCAGATACTTACAGTGACGGATGGTTATTTTACGGCGCTGAGAATTCCAGTGCTGGGCGGGCGGGCGTTTAACGGCAAGGATGACCGCAAAGCGCCGGGCGTGCTGATGGTGAACCGGGCGTTCGCGAAGGCTTATTTGAAAGGAGAAGATCCGGTAGGAAAGCGGATGCGTTTTACGTACAACGACAAGAACCCGTACCTGGAAATTGTAGGGATGACGGGCGACACGGCTTCAATCGACCTGGCGTTGCCGGCTCCTCCCATGATTTACAGCTTTAGCGATCAGGGGCCGTCTACTTTTTTGAGTTACATGGTGAGAACCGCAGGTGATCCGGCGGCGTTTGTGGGAGCGGCGCGAACGGCGCTGCATGATATGGATCCACAGATTCCCTTGATTCAGCCGCAAAGCCTGGAGGAAATCGCGAATCAATCGCCGGCGGTGTTTTTCAGGCGGTACCCGTCGTATCTGATCGGGAGCTTTGCGGTGCTGGCGATGGCGCTGGCGATGATCGGATTGTATGGATTGATTTCGTACACCGTGCAACAACGCACGCGGGAAATTGGGATTCGTGTAGCGCTGGGAGCGGAGAGCAGAGACATTTTCAAGATGGTACTGGGAGAAGGGGCGCGTGCGGCGCTGTTGGGAATTGCCGGCGGCGTGATCGCGGGGCTGGGGCTGACGCGTTTGATGGCGAGTATTTTGTATGGGGTGAAACCGGGGGACTGGGTTACGTTTTCTGGCGTGGCGGCGTTGTTGTTAGTGGTGGCGGTGGGGGCGTGTATGGTGCCGGCACGGCGGGCGATGCGAGTGGATCCGATTGTGGCGCTGAGATACGAGTAGTGCTCGCGTATCCAGCGGATCGCTTTTCTTATGCGACCACAATCTTCACAAGTAAATAGCTCCCGATAGGTGTGGTGGTTGATGATGGTTAGCGCGAATCACGAATAACAGCAGATTCCTCACCCGCCACAGTTCGGCGGGATTCGGAATGACTTTTTATGGCGGTTTAGTGCTAGTTGTTGAGATAGTTGCCCCGACAAAAAACCAATACAAAAATGAAGAACGCACCCTTTGAAAATCACAAAGGGTGCGGCACCCCGCTTAGTGCGTAAGCATTGGGCACTCGCTTAACGCCGAGAAACTCGGTGGGATTTACCTCGGGCTGTCGACGGTGGCGTTGAGGATGAGTTGGAGCGGGGCGATGGAGGCGGGCTTGGTGTAGCGGTTCATGAGGAAGCGGCGGCCGTCTTTGGCGACATCGTAGGTGAAAATATCGGTCGAAGAGATTTGCGCGCGGCCGTGGCTTTGAAATAGCGGCGCAGGATTGCCGGAAGAGAAGCCACCTTCTTCATTGACGGGAACGGCGGTGAGCATGTCTCGTGGTCCGATATAGAAAATTTCCTTGCCGTCGCCGCGCCAGCGCGGTTCCCTGCCGCCACCGCGCGAAATCTGCCACTTGCCTGCCGCGCCGGGAAAGGTAGTGACGTAAATCTGCCATTCGCCGCTTTCGTTGGTTGCATAGGCCGTCCATTTGCCATCGGGAGAAATCTGGCCGTTCGTGGCGCTAGCCTGCGAGTTGAGGAACGGAGTGGCGGTGCCGCCCGCGACGGATACCAGAACCAGGCTGGAGCCGGTGGCAACCTGCTGGAAGGAACAGAGAATCTGTTTGTCGTCGAGGCTCCAGGAGTTGGGAACGAGATCATTGCTATTTTCGCCGGATTTGAAGGCAAAAATCTGTTTCGCGGCGCTTAAACCTTGAGCCTGCTTGGCGAACAGAGTTTGCTGCTGCTGGTTGGAGCGGAAGGCGATGGTGTTGCCGTCGCGAGACCAGACGCCAGCGACATCCTCGGAGGGGTCAAAGGTGAAACGCGACTCGGTATTGTGGAGCAGGTCCTTGATCCAGATATCGACGTTGTTGGCTTTGACGTCGGTGACGTCAACGGCGACGTGATTGCCGTCGGGCGATAACGTGGGGTTGGCCTGCACCGCGGCGGCGCCCACGTGTCCCAACTCTTTTCCGGAGCGATCGAACCAAGTGAGGACGGAGAGCGCGCCGCCAGCCGTAGGGTTATACACGACGGTGCCATTTTCGGAGACGGCAAAGGCGCCCCAGTAGGTGGAGGGCTGAAAACCAATTTGCTCGGCGACGACGCGGGCTTCGCCGGACGCTGTGCCTTTCTCAGTGTCGATAAGAATGGAACGCAGAGATTGCTTCTCGCCCACAAAGAAAAGCCTTCCGTTGGCGTAGCCGGGATTGGAGTGCCCGCTGACGAGTTGCTTGAAATCCTTTCCGGAAAGCGAACTGACGTAGATGCCGCTCTTGCGGTCATCGACGGCGTTGGTGAACGATCCGCTCCAGAAAAGAAAATGGTCGCCGTCGGGCAGGAAAAGGGGCCAGCGGTGAGATCCCGGAGCGGTGGTGGAAAAAATCTTTTCGGTTAAGGGCGCGGAGTTGGTGCCGTCGGCGTTCACGGACCAGAGCCAGCCAGCAACGCTGGGGGAATAAACGATTACGCCGCGACGACCCCAGCTTCCCCCGCGGCCAGCAAAGGCGCTGGCCAAAACCTGGGCCGGACCGCCGGATGCGGGGATTTTCTTGAGCTTGCCGTCGGCAAAAAACGCGAGGTAGTTATCGTCGGGCGACCAGAAGGGATAGGTGGCGCCTTCGGTGCCGGGCAGAACGGTGACGGCGGGAGAACCGATGCGCTGGGTGCTGAGCATGTCGGCGCCAGTGGAATCGTCGGGAGAAACGAACGCGAGCATGCGGCCGTCGGGAGAAATGGCGAGATGCCCGGCTTCGTGCTCGAGCGGAATAGAAAATTCGAGTTTTTCCGCCAGCGGTGGTTTCTGACGGGTGAACTGGAAGATTAGGAAAGACAGAATGGCGAGCGCAAGAGCGGCTGCGGTTGCGATGAGCCACCAGCGCGAGGACGGAGCCGGGGTTGCAGCCAAAGAAGCGGTGGAGTCCGTGCCGGAAAGTGCGCCGAGGGCGAAGGCCAGGTCGCGCGCGGACTGAAACCGGTTGCCGGGATTTTTTTCGAGGCAGTGGCGCACGATGCGATTCATGGCCGGTGAAATTTTTACCTGCAGGGGATCGAGTTCGCGAGGGTCTTCCTTGAGGATGGCGTTCATGGTTTCGACGCCGGAATCGCCCTGGAAGGCGCGCTGGCCGCAAATGATTTCGTAGAGAATGGCGCCGAAGCTGAAGATGTCTGAGCGGTGATCCAGCAGATCGCCGCGCACCTGCTCGGGAGACATGTAACCGACGGTGCCCATGACGGTGCCGGGCGCGGTCGCGGCGGGTGAAGAGATGGTGGCGCTGCCGCCGGAAAAACCGGACGAGAAGAGAGATTGTTTGGCGAGTCCGAAATCGAGAATTTTTACGCGCTCGTCACTAGTGATGAAAATGTTTTCTGGTTTCAGGTCGCGATGGACGATGCCTTTCTCGTGAGCGGCGGCCAAACCGTTGGCCAACTGGAGGGCGTAGTCGGCGATTTTGCGCTGCGGAATGGTGGCGGCGTTGATGCGCTCGCGCAACGTGTGCCCTTCGAGAAATTCGGAGACGAGGAAATGGGTGGAGCCTTCGGTGCCAACGTCATAAATGCCGAGCAGGTTGGGATGGCTGAGAGTGCTGAGGACGCGGGCTTCCTGTTCGAATCGAGCGAGGCGGTCGGGGTCGGCGGCGACAGATTCGGGCAGAACTTTGACGGCGACGGTGCGATTGAGGCGGGTGTCGCGCGCAAGATAGACTTCGCCCATGCCGCCGGCGCCGAGAGGCGAGACGATTTCGTAGGGGCCGAGCCTGGTAGCGTTGGGAAGGGTCATGCGCCGGGCGATTATAACCGCGAACGCGGCTGGCGACGAATGACGGGGTGTATGCTGAAAGTGTCAGGCGAAGCTATTGATGTAATTCATGGCCGATTTTAATTAGACGCAGGGGTTTCACATGAAGAGCAAAAAACTTTCACGGCGGCACTTTTTGGCTTCTACGTCGATAGCGGGGACATCGCTCGTGGGTGGTTCCCTGCTGGGCGGCGGGCTGGGGACGCCGCTGTTTTTGTTGAACGGAGCGGGGCGGGTGGAACGCCAGCGGGTGCCGCTGCAGGAATTCGATTATGGGGACGTGACGGTGACGAGCGCGGCGCATCGCCGGCAACTTGCGGAGTCGACGGCGCTGCTGATGGACTTGAGTGACGACAGCTTGTTGAAACCGCTGCGGGCGATGAGCGGACAGCCGGCGCCCGGGGAGGAACTGGGCGGGTGGTATCTGTACGATCCGAAATTCGACGGGAGCTCGCCGGGATGGGCAGGATTCGCTCCCGCGTGCACGTATGGGCAGTGGGTTTCTGCGCTGGCGCGGGCGTACGCGATCAATGGAGACGAGAAAGTTCGCGAAAAGGTGGTGAGGCTGAACCGGCTGTACGCCAAGACGATTACCGCCGATTTTTATTTGAATAACCGGTTCCCGGCGTATTGCTACGACAAGATTCTGTGCGGGCTGATGGATTCGCATAAGCTGGCGAAGGATGCGGATGTGTATCGCATCCTGGAAGAGACGACGAATACGGCGGCGCCGAATCTGCCGGGGAAAGCGATCGAGCACGGCCGAAACTGGCGGCCTGGGAAAGACGATCAGTGGTCGCAAGACGAGTCGTACACCATGCCGGAGAATTTATTTCTGGCGTACCAGCGCGGAGCGGGCGAGCGGTATCGCGCGATGGGATTGCAATATCTGGATGATGAGTATTTTGATCCGCTGGCGGAGGGGCGCAGCAACCTGGAAGGGCGACACGCGTACAGCCATGTGAACGCGCTGTGTTCGGCGATGCAGGCGTACCTGACGGTAGGAAGCGAGAAGCACTATCGCGCGGCGAAAAACGGATTTGATTTTCTGGCGGCGCAGAGTTTTGCCACGGGCGGCTGGGGAGCGGATGAAATTTTGCGTGCTCCGGGCAGCAATGAGATGTATGCCAGCCTGACGGGAACGCACAGCAGCTTCGAGACGCCGTGCGGGTCATACGCGCATTTCAAATTGACGAGATATTTGTTGCGGGTGACGCGGGATGCGCGCTACGGCGACAGCATGGAACGGGTGATGTACAACACGGTGCTGGGAGCGAAGCCGCTGAAGCGGGACGGAAGCACGTTTTATTATTCGGATTACAACTTCAAGGGGCGAAAAGATTACACGGACCGGAAATGGGCTTGCTGCTCGGGGACGCTGCCGCAGGTGGCGGCGGATTACGGGATCAATTCCTATTTGCGCGACGAGCGAGGAATTTTTGTGAATTTGTATGTGCCGTCGACGGTGCGATGGACACAGGACGGCGCGAAAGTGTCGCTGGCGCAGCGGAGCGAGTATCCGCTGGAGAGCCACGTTCGAATGGAAGTGACGGCTTCGCGTCCGGCAGAGTTTGATGTGCAGGTGCGGATTCCAGCGTTTGCGGAGGGAGCGACGGTGGCGGTGAACGGCAAGCCGGTGACGACGGCGGTGGTACCGGGGACATTTGTGGCGCTGCGGCGAGAATGGAAGACTGGCGATCACATCGATCTGGATTTGCCACTGACGAAGCGGCTGGATTCGATTGATGCGCGTCACGCGAACACCGTGGCGCTGCTGAGCGGGCCGCTGGTGTTGTTCCCGATCGGGAAGACAATGCCGGCGGTGACGCGCGCGCAACTGCTGGCGGCGGCGAAGAGCGGAAAAGAAAATTGGGAAGTGAAGACGGTTGCAGGTCGGACGAAGATGATGCCGTTTACGGCGATTAGTGATGAGCCGTACTCGACGTATCTGAACGTTAGCTAGGGATCAAGGGAATATCGACTGACAAGCTTGTTCATTAAAACGTCGCGAAAAGCGATTTCGCCCGGTTTTTGACGACACGCCGGACGTCCGGCAGTCTCCAACAATTGCACAAGCGATATGCGTCAGATATGCGTAAGATCCGCCGTCTTCCGCGAATCAGTACGGTCTTAAGCCTGCGCCGCACAGTACGTATTCTCCTGGCAAGATCGGTTTTCTGCGCTCTAGAAGTCGTAACGCAGGGCGAATTGCATTACGCGGTTCCCGCTGGCTTGAGTGGTGATTTGGCCGAAGGTAGGCGAATTGATGTTAGCGCCTGGGTCGGCAAAATTGGTGTGGTTGAAGACGTTGTAGGCTTCGGCGCGGAATTGGACGGTATGTTTTTCGGACCATGGCATGACGAAACGCTTGGCGAGCGACATATCGAAGTTGACGTAGCCGGGGCCGCGCAGATTGTTACGATTGCCGATTTGGCCGCCAAATGGATTGGCCAGTGCA
>JBBSFG010000184.1:0-7725 GCA_038238965.1 Candidatus Acidiferrales bacterium
ACAAGAAACGGTAAGCGGCTTCCTGATGTTCACCTCCGCCCATCAACGCAAATCCGGGGCGCGGGATTACGGCGCTGTCAGCGGCATCGCCGAAGCGAAAATACTTCCACTGGGCTGGAGAGGAAGCCGAGAGGATGGAACTAGCCAGCAACAAGATTAAAAATCTTAGAGTAGGCATGTCTTTTTACGTTGGGTTTTCCGTCGCTTTCAACCAGCGAACCGCGATGCCCCCGAGCAGCAAAACAGCAGCGACAATGGCGGCCCATAGTATAGCCGGATGGCGATCCAACCAAGGACGGCTATCGGGCCTGCCGGTATATGCGGCGGCAGGTGAGGCGGCTAAGTTACGCTGATCTCAGCAGGGACTGAAGCGCGGACGCAGCGTCGCGAAGAGACTGGTGCTCGGAGTCGCGGCCAGCCGAAACATTTTTCAGCTCACGGGTGCGTTCTTGTACTGCGAGAACCGCCAACCCCGCCCGGCGCTTGAGCGCGACGGGATCTATCTCCACAAGTGCGGCGAGATACAATTCGCGCCAATCCTTGATGGGCTCCCAAATCGCCGCGGTGCAGCCGTCGTTGAAAACAAATGCGCGGTAACGAATGGGAATGGGCGCTCCTGTTTTGTGGCGCAAAACGAACTCGCCGTTCATCTGACCGCGCTGCAAGTATTCCGCGAACAGTTTGGACACTTCAGCTGCGTGGAAGCTGACGTTGTCAATGGTGCTAGCCAACAGTTCCTGGCGCTCATAACCGAGCAGTTGGCAAACTCCGTCGGTGCAGTCGACATATCGCCGTGAGGGATTGGTGAAGACGGCAAACTCCGCACCTTGCACTTCAGGGTGGTGGTGACTCAACAAATAACAACCTCCGGATGATCGCTGGCGTTCATTGGCATAGTTTACACGCATGGTAACGCCTCCAATCAAATGTCGAACAACATGAGGCGAGTGAGGGTCTCTGTTTGGCATCAAACCATTCCTGTTAGTCTTCCCGGTCAAGCCGGACGCTCCATCGCGCGAACGATTCCGGCCAGCATGCCTGCGAATACGAAGCGATGAATGGGATACAGCACATACCAGTAAAGCTGGCCCATCAATCCAACTGGATCGAAGATCGCGGTTTGACGGACGACGGATCCCGAGCCCGAAGGCTCGACTTCGAATTGCAGCCAGGCCCGGCCGGGCAGGCGCATCTCCGCGGCCAGGCGCAATAGCCGAGACGGAATTATTTTTTCGACGCGCCAGAAATCCAAGGTGTCGCCGTCAAACAACTGTTTTGGAGATCGCCTTCCCCGGCGCATACCCACACCGAGGAATGCCAGGTCCAGCAGACCGCGAAGGCGCCATAGCCAGTTCGCGTAGTACCAGCCGGTCTTGCCGCCTAATTCCTGGATGGGCTGAAAAGCGGCGCTTGCAGAGTAGGGGACGCGCACTGCCCGAGAGTCGACGATGCGCCTGCCAAATTTCATTCCACCCCATTCCGGCGATTTTCCAACAGAAGAAACCGCGTCGGACCAGCGAGTGTGAGCAAATTCACGGTCTTCGTTGATTAACGCACGCTGCAAAGCGGAACGGAAGCCGATCGGGCAGACCGAAAAGGATTGCGCAGCGGATGGATCGGTGACAATGGTCTGGTTGCGCAGACTTTCCACCAGTTCACGGCCGACGCGCGCGTAAACCGGAGTGACGATGCCCAGCCACAAGCTGGAAAGCCGCGGCGACAAGACTGGAACGGGAATCATCCAACGTTTAAGGCCGCGCTGGCGGGCGTACTCTTTCATCAAATCCAGATAACTGACCTGGTCGGAACCGCCGATTTCAAATATGGTACTGGCGTGGACGCGGACGTCGAGCGCTTGCACAAGAAAGGTAATGACGTCCTCAATAGCGATTGGTTGCGTTTTGGTCTTGACCCACGTGGGAGTGGTCATGACCGGTAACTTTTCCACCAGAGCGCGCACAATTTCAAAGGACAGGCTGCCCGAGCCAATGATGACGGAGGTGCGAAATTCGATGGTGGTGACGCCGGATTCGCGCAGGATGCGGCCAACTTCCTGGCGGCTTCGGAGGTGGGCAGAAAGATGATTGCCGCGCCCGAGGCCACCAAGATAAATGATGCGATTTACTCCGGCGTTGCGGGCGGCTGTTGCAAATAATTCGGCGGCACGGCGGTCTTCGATTTCAAATGAATTTGCTGAAGCCATGGCATGTACGAGGTAGTAGGCGGTGGCCACACCCGCCATGGCGGCGCGGAGAGATTCCGGATCAAGTACATCACCGTGGACAAGTTCGGTGGAAGGCGCCACACGATTGCGTAGCGTTTCGGGATGGCGCGCCAGGCAACGGACGTGATGCGCGCGGCTTTCGAGAGCGTGGAGAAGACGGCCGCCGACATAGCCGGTGGCTCCGGCAATGAGGATCAGGCCGCGATGATTTTCCGGTGAAGCAATCTGTCTCGTGTCCATAGTTTCGATGGGTGATTTTCAAAGCGCGATTGAAAAGCAGGAATTGCTGCGGTTCCGATTGTGGCACCGCAGCCTATACCTTGCGGATGGGTATCTTGCGTTTTAGCGCTGCAGAGCCGGTTGAAGGTGCCACCGGCGTTGAATGGCTTTCCAACCCAAGCCTTGATAGAGAGCGGCAAGGCCGACAAGTCCGTAAACGATCGCGCTAGCCGCCGAGACCTGTCCGAACTTCATGCCAAAAATTGCCGCAACCAAATCGAAGTGAGCGATGGCAACAAGTCCCCAATTGAGTGCGCCGACCACGACGAGAACGGCGACGATGATATCCAGTTTCTTCATGACCAATTCCTCCCTTGCTTTCTATGAGTGTTGCCAAGTACAGTTTTAACTATAAAGAACAACTATTTAACTGCAATGATAAACAGTCCGGAACGCGAAGTCGTGTTCCTGGCAATCAAAAAGCAGGCATTTTTTTTCAGCACAGTTAAATCTGCAGCTAATCTGGAGGCTGGTGATGCTTTCCGCGACGCTGGAACAAGGGCTCAAGAATTACGCCATCGGGGCGAAACTACGCGCGCTGCGATTAAAGAAGAAGATGGGGCTGGTAGAGTTGGGCCGCCACAGCGGGCTTTCAGCGGCTATGTTGTCGAAAGTAGAGCGCGGAAAATTGTTTCCTACGCTTCCGACGCTCTTGCGCATCGCGCTGGTCTTCAGTGTAGGGCTGGAATTCTTTTTTTCCGAAGATCACAAGCGGCAGGTGGTGGGGATAGTGCGGCGCGGCGAGCGCAAGCGATTTCCAGAACGACCGGACGGTCGCGACATATCTTTTTACTTCGAGTCTCTGGATTTTGCCGCGGTGGAACGCAAACTGAATGCGTATCATGCCGAGTTCCAGCCGCTGCCAGCCGGGAAAGCGCGCACGCACCACCATCCGGGCGTCGAGTTCCTATCGATACTGCGAGGAAAACTTGAAATTAACATCGCAGCGGCTCGGCATGTTCTGGACGCCGGGGACGCGATTTATTTTGACGCTTCCCTGCCCCACTCTTACCGACGGGTCAGCCGCAAAGCATGTTCGGCGATCGTTGTGACCGTACCCTGACGGCCGTCGCATGACCTTCGACGGAAGAGCGGATGAGCTACGCCGGTGAAGCTCCAAGAGGGACTGCAAGAAGCGCGGTTACCGAGTTGTTTTCTGCAAGCGACCATATAGACATGGAAGACAGGCGGTTGCGAGAGATCGGTCTCATCGCGAGAGAGTGGTGTATTCTTCAGGCACGCGAGCATGGGAAACCAGAGATGACAGTTGAACCTCTCGCCCATGCAGACAAAGTTGTCGCAATCGCGGTACTGATTCGCCCCCGGACGAATCTGATTTTTGTAAAATTGCCAGGCGCGACCGACGCTGTTTCAACGAGCGCGTCGGTCCATAAGGATAACCGGTGCACCAGGAAAAACGCCGCACTCCCAGGATTTCTTTCGTCGCTGTTGCCGAGATCACCGAGCAGGAGTCGGGCCGACAACTAACCGGACAGGTGAGCGAACTGAGCGCGTACGGCTGTTATGTGGAGATCCAAAGCGCCCTTGCAGTCGACACCGCCGTGACGATTAAAATTTTTGCCGAGTCGGAATGTTTTGAGGCCAAGGCCAAAGTTATATACGCCCATGCCAACTTAGGAATGGGACTGGTGTTCCAGCAGTTGTCGCTGCACGGCGGGAGCATCCTGCGGGAATGGCTGTTGAAAGCGTCAAAAGAGCGGTCGAGTCTGTAACAAATATCCGTTCAACTATTGGATTTTCGAGTATTCGGCTTTGGCTTGCCTGAGGATAGGTATTTCCGGGTCGGCATCTTTCCACAAGTTCAAGAAATTCTCGTAGGCGCGCCGAGACTTGGAGGTATCGCCCGCGAGGGCGTAGGAACGCGCCAGTCCAAGATGGGCGAGAGCGCCGATGGGTTCGTTGACGACGATGCCGGGCCAATCTACGATTTTCTGAAACTCTGCGGCTGCTTGAATGCCCTGACGAGCAGCGAGAAAGGCCTGGCCGCGAACATAAACGGGATACAGGCTAGTCCAGTAGGTGCTGTTGCCGGAAACTCCCAACTCGTAGGGCAAGGCAATGGCAAGCGCTTCCACGGCCCTGGCAGCGCCTCCCGGTGAATTAAGCGCAATCTGCGCGTGAAGAGTTGGCAAGTAATTGAAGCGCATCACGGTGTCATCCGGAAACCGTTTCGCCAGATCATCCGCAAAAGCCGCTGCGTATGCCGAATTGCCGGTCAAGGCCAGTGCCAGGGCGGTGGCATACTGCGCGTCGCGACCGATGGAGTTGGCGAGGGTCGCGGAAGCGTGCGCGCGTGCCTCCGGCACATTGCCGTAGAGAGCTTCCCACAATGCGGCGGCGGCCTCGCAGCCTGCCTGCATTTCTTTTTCGCCGGCGTGAGCGGCAGAGGCGGCGGCTTGGCGGGAGAACTCGCGAGCGGCAACGAGTTTGCCGGAATAGGCGGCGGTGTCGGCCTCCATGTAGAGCATGAGATTTTCTTTTCCGGGTTTACCCATGGCCCAAGCAACCTGCTGGGCCATGCCCTGCAGATCGCTTTTTAGAAAAGCTAGCTGATACAGATTCAGACGCAGATCGACGGAATCGAGATTTTTCGATAAAGCATCATCCCCTGCGGCACGCGCTTCGTCCAAGCGTTTCAAATGGATGTAACCGATGACGAGATTTCCGGCGTTTAAACCTTCGGAGGGGCTCAGGCGGCTCGCTTCACGAAATTCTCCGAGGGATCTGTCGTATTGGCCCAAAGTCTGGTAGATATCACCGAGATTGGTGGGCGGCACGGGCTCCCGCGGATAAATTTGCGCCCAGAACTCGTACGCTTGGCGGGCTTTTTCGAGGTCGCCGGTTACGAAGTGATAGTAGTGGGACTCAATATAGAATTTTTCCCATTCGCTGACGCGATTTCGAAGGTCGTAGGCTTTACTAGTGCTGTCAGCCGCGAGACTTTTTTCGCCGAGATTGTGGTACACGGTTCCGAGCATGGCATGAGCCATGGCGAACTTCGGATCAAGTTCGATGGAACGCTTAAGCAACGGAACGGCGTCGGTAAAGTCGCCCTTTACCTGCATGGTTTTTCTGCCGAGACTGTAGGCCTGCAAAGCTTCCAGAGAAGGAGTGGTGGCCTGCTCGATGGGAGTATCCAATTTCTGAACGGTTTTGAGGGATTCACCGAGTTTTTCGCGAAGAGTGGTGGAAACTTCGCCGAGCTCTTTCAAAACGTTTTCTTTGCCGCTGGCGGTGACCTGTTCGCGCGCCAGGTAATCGCCGGTTTGGCAGTTTACGGCGTTGACCCCGATGACGTACTGACTGCCCAGGTTCGAAATGGAGCCGTTTACGTAGACCTTGCTGCCAGCGCGCTGGCAAATATCGCCGATGATCTCGGGCGTGAGCTTGCTTTCCGTCGGGCGGCCCATGAGGCGCAGTGTTTGCTGAATGCGCTGCTCGGAGAGCAGGCTGAGAAAAGGAGATTGCTGCAACTGCGCGGCGAGACCCTGGCGCAGGGTATCGTCAAAGATGGCGTCTCCGGTTTTGTTGCTGAAGTCGGCCAGGATGATGGTGTCTGCCTGGCCCAGAGCGCGAGCGTGACGCGTGTTATAAAAAAATCCCGCGACAGCCAGAATAACCACAAGCAGAGCGGCGGCCGCCGCCAATTTTTTCCAACTGTAGTTGCGGGGGCGGAGAGGTTCGCGCGCTGACACGGGCACCGGTGCGGTGGTTGTCTGGGTAATCTGGCCGGATTCGGTTTCGCGTTTGAGTTGTTGCAATTCTAAACGGACCGCCGCAGCGGCGGGGTAACGCAGGTTTCTGTCTTTCTCGAGACACTTGTTGATAATTTCTTCGAGCCTTGCAGGAATGTCGGAATTTCCGCTGGAGACCGCCAGGGGAGGCCGGGTCAGAATGGATTCGATAATCGCGCCGCCAGTCTTGCCGCCGAAAGCCTGGCGTCCGCTGGCCATTTCATAAAGAAGCAGACCGAGGGCGAAGATGTCGGTGCGCGGGTCCAGAGTGTCGCCGCGAATTTGCTCTGGCGACATGTACGCGGGGGTACCACTGATTACTCCGACGATGGAGACGGGCTCCTCGAGCCCGGATGAGGAGTCGTTGAGCTCGGCGTGCAGAGGGTTTTTGGGAACGAGCTTGGCCAAACCGAAATCGAGGATCTTGGCCAGTCCGCGCCTGGTGACGAACACGTTGGAAGGCTTGATGTCGCGATGAATGATGCCTTCGGCGTGGGCTACATCCAGAGCATCGGAGATCTGAATGCCGAGGTCGAGAACGCGGTCGAGAGGCAGCGCCTGGCGATGGATGTGCTGGCTCAGGGTTTCGCCGTCGACAAACTCCATGGCGATGAAAGGCTGATGATCCTGTTCGCCGATGTCGTAAATGGTGCAGATGCCGGGGTGATTGAGAGCGGAGCAGGCGTGCGCTTCGCGGCGAAAGCGTTCCAGCGCCTGCGGATCCTTTGACATATCGTCGGGAAGAAACTTCAGCGCGACAGCGCGGTCGAGGCGGGTGTCCACGGCCTTGTAAACCACACCCATGCCGCCAGCGCCGAGTTTCTCCACGATACGATAGTGAGAAAAGGTCCCGTCAATCATTGGGAAGCCCGCGCGTCAAAAATGGGCGAAACACGTCACAAGGTCTGATCGTTAAGGGCGGCATCGTCCGCAGACTTTGGCCGATCCACGCTGGGAGGCTTCGGGCAGCCAAGCACACTGAGAACCCGTGAGCCTTCGCCGTAGACAGCCCGGTCGGGAAGTGATTCCAACTCAAAGGTGACATTCTTATTGCAAACCGTGCAGACCAGTGCGCCGTACGCGGCGCCGTTCTTTTGCACGAACATGTTGTAGCGCATGACGCGGTCGCAACAAACAGGAACCCAAATGTTGGGAGACTCCACTGGACTCATACGTCCACCTATCCAAAGATCGGGTTCCCGGATTGTACATGAAAAAGTGACTGCCAACGCGCAAACAATCCCGCGGCCGCGGGCCGGGCTATCCGGCAACCAGGTAAATGCAAATCGAACGTTAATTTTTGCGGAGAAACTTACAACGGGTTGTATGGCGCGCCCGGTGAGGGTCGAACTCACGACCTTTAGCTTCGGAGGCTAACGCTCTATCCATCTGAGCTACGGGCGCGCAGCAGAAAAATGTTCGGAAAATTCCGGCTGCCGAATGCAATCGCTGCAGCAGAAACGAAAG
>JBBSFG010000185.1:0-7713 GCA_038238965.1 Candidatus Acidiferrales bacterium
CCCAATATCGTTCGCGACAATCTCGGCACCCTCGCCGCCTATGAAGACGACGACTGGCGCCGCCCCATCGAAAAGGGAACTTACGCTACCGGCCTGGTCCTCTCTGTCGAAGACAAAGGCGCCACCATAAAAATCGGCAACTATCGCGCCCTTCTTTCTCCCGCCGATTTCGCCTGGACCGGCCGTAAAAAAGCCTCCGACCTGCTCAAGCCCGGCGACCTCGCGCAATTTTCCATCCAGGAGCTTCGCGAAAATACTGCGCGCGTTCAGCTCGAGCAGCAGCCCGGCCCGCAAGCCGCCATGGTCGCCATCGACAATCCCACCGGCGAAATCAAAGCCATGGTCGGCGGCTACAGTTTCGAAGATTCAAAATTCAATCGGGTCACCCAGGCCTATCGACAGGTGGGCAGCTCATTCAAAATCTACGTCTATGCCGACGCTCTCGAAAAAGGCGCCACGCCCTTTGACACCATTCTCGACGCGCCCTTCACCACCGTCAGCGGCGGCCAATCGTATTCCCCGCGCAATTACGATGAAAAATTCGAAGGCAACATCACCCTGCGGCGCGCTCTCGCCGGTTCTCGCAACGTTCCCGCCGTCAAGCTCGCCGAAAAAGTCGGCATTTCCAGCGTCGTCAACATCACTCGTCGCTTCGGCATCACCACTTCGCTGCCGCCCTATCTTCCGCTCGCCCTTGGCGCTGCCGACATGCGCCTGCTCGAGCACGTCTCCGCCTTCACCGTGTTCCCCGATGACGGCATCCGCATCGATCCCCACATGATTCGCCGCGTCACCAGCTACGACGGCGCCCTCCTAGAGGAAGCCCATCCCGAAGTTCACGATGTCGTCTCTCCCGAAGTGGCCCGCACCATGACCGCTATGCTCGAGGAGGTCATCCAGTTCGGCACCGGCATCCAGGCCAAGTCTCTCGGCCGCCCCGCCGCCGGAAAAACCGGCACCACGCAGGACTACACCGACGCCTGGTTCATCGGCTTCACGCCGCAAATCACCTCCGGCGTGTGGGTCGGCTACGACGACAAACAAATCTCGCTGGGAAAAAAAGAAACCGGCGCCCGCGCCGCGCTCCCCATTTGGATGGAATTCATGAAGGCCGCTCTGAATGGCAAGCCCGAAGTAGAATTCGCCAACGTCGTCCCGCTTGAAAAACAAGCCGCCGACCACCAGGTCCACGTCGACACTCCCGACACCGCCCCCACCGAAGACGAACCCGCCGCCCCCAGAGAAAAATCCCCACCCGCTACTCCGCCACAGCCTCCTCCACCATCCAAAACCTCCGCCGCCTCCACCACGCCCGCTACGTCCGCCGCGCCCTCACACCGCTAAAATCCGCGCCCCCTAAATTCCACGCGCCTGCCACCCCGCCGCCCCACCATTCGTCCACCAACTCTCCGCCCCGAAGTCCGGGTGCCCCATGTGCCGGTGTTGCCCATGGGGATTTTGTGAACGAACGGGACCAATCAAACCCACTCAAACCAGAAACTAATTCTTCGGCGCCAACCGAGGGTCAACCACACAGTCCGCCACCCGCGCCACCCGCACCATTTCCGCTACGTCATGAACGCGCACAATGTGCGCGCCGTTCAAAATACTTGCCGTCACCGTAGCCGCCGTCCCCCAGATTTTTACTTCCAGCGACGCCGCCTGCCCATTTTCCGAAAGCGTGCTACCAATAAAACCCTTCCGCGAAGTCCCCACCAACAACGGAAATCCCAGCTTTGCCACTTCCGGCAGCCGCGCGATCAACTCATAATTCTGTGCGTAACTTTTCCCAAACCCGATGCCAGGATCGAGAACAATCTGCGATTTCGCCACCCCAGCCCTGCGCGCCAGCGCCAGCGACTGACGCAAGCCGCCCAAAACATCTTTCAACACATCCCGCGCGAACGGTTTTTGCTGCATCGTTTGCGGTTCTCCGCGCATGTGCATCAGCACCAGAGGGACTCGCGCACGCGCCGCAACCTCGGCGATGCGCGGATCGTGTTTCAACCCGCTTACGTCGTTGATGATTTCCGCGCCGCTCTCAATGGCCTTCGCGGCAATCTCGCTCTTGCGGGTGTCCACGGAAATCGGAATGTTCAACCGCCCGCGCAATGCGAACAGCACTGACGCGAGCCGGTTCCATTCTTCCTCGGCGCTGATGCCGGTCGACCCGGGCCGCGTCGATTCCGCGCCAATATCCAGCAGGTCCGCTCCGTCGCGCTCCATCTGCAACGCCTGCCGCACCGCTTTCTCCTGCGAAA
The DNA here is from genome assembly GCA_038238965.1 of Candidatus Acidiferrales bacterium. Lineage (GTDB taxonomy): Bacteria > Acidobacteriota > Terriglobia > Acidiferrales > UBA7541 > Acidiferrum. Next base: position 2,262 of record JBBSFG010000185.1, read on the forward strand.
AAAAATTCCCCCCGTCCGAAAAGCTGTCCGGCGTCACATTCAACACCCCCATGATCAACGTCCGCTCGCCAAGAATCAGCGTGCCCGAACGCAACTTCAGCCGGAATTTCCGTCGCGGAATCACTTACATCAGAGTGTAATGCAAAGCGGGATGCGGGCGCTGGCGCCCCCGCCGCACATTCAATTTCCCATCAGGCAGGTTTCAGGTATTTGGTTTGATCGAGCCAGCTTCAATGCGTACGGACTCCATCACCCAACAAAAGTTAGTCGGAGGGTGCCCCATCCTCAGTTTTTTGGAGGGTGGGTCTTGTAAGGTGGAAACACCAGGTTTCTCACCACAAGCGCATCTTCTCGCGGCTGCCCGACCTGGAGGTGGATCCTGTAAGGGGAAACCCGTATCAAAAATCACCAGCTTCCAAATATCAATCCAAATCGAAATCGCGAATCGGTCTCTCCACCGGCGCATCCTTCGCCTTCTTCATCGCTTCTTCAAATTTCTTCGCCAGGATGTCTTCCTTGTTGTGCTCCTGATTCCACGAATCGCGGAATTTATCCTCGCGGTTCCGTTGCTGCTCGTTCAAAATCCCGGCGGCGTCGGTCAGATCGACATTGGGCCCCGCTTTGGCCGGCGCTTCATGCGAAAGCACCGCGCCAAAAACCGAGTCCACCACCAGTTTCGAATGGCAACACGGGCAAGTAACATTCAGATTGTCCACATTCTGCTTCGCCATAAAAAGCATTTTACTCCTTTTTGGGACAGCCTCTGTAGAACTCTTAGTTACCAATCGCGTTACTCAAGTCTTCAGTACACTAATGGACAAAATATCAAGGAAGCGCTACACTAACGTGTCACTAAGAGGTTTCCGATGGCTCCCGTGCAAAAGGAAATTCTGAAAGCGCTCGATGGACGGGAGTTATCTATGCGGGAATTGGTAGGCCAGGTTAGACAGAATTCCGATGTTAGCGCTACTTCCGTAAAAGCCGCCGTGCTTCCTCTTATTTTGCGAGATTGTGTTGAGATGACTTGGGACCGCAAGCTCCGCTTACATACGAAATAGGTTGATATACACAAAATAGATTTGCATTCACCGAACGACTCCGATTCCAGATTTCACCTTGAACACAGATTGGATTACAGAGCCCCCGCCCAGATAGACCGGGACCGGGTTCAGTATTCCAGCGCCTTTGCTCGCCTTGCCGAGGTCACGCAAGTGGTCTCTGCGGACCGCGGCTATGTTTTTCATAACCGCCTGACCCATTCCCTGAAAGTCGCGCAGTTGGCCCGGCGCATTTCCGAAAAACTGCGAGGCGGTCAACAACAACAGTCGCGCGCATCAGGAATTCCCGATCCGGACGTGGCCGAGGCTGCGGCGCTCGCTCACGATCTCGGTCATCCTCCATTTGGCCACATCGCCGAGCGGGAGTTGGACCGCCTCGCCAGAAAAGAAGGTCTGCAAGACGGCTTCGAAGGCAATGCGCAATCCTTTCGTATCGTTTCCAAGCTGGCCGTCAGCGATGCTGTAAGCGCTGACGCCGACCAAACTCCCATCATTCGCGGCCTCAACTTGACTAGAGCGACGCTCGACGCTTTACTGAAATATCCCTGGGCCTGCGGCGAAAATTCTCTCGAGAAACATAAATGGGGTTTTTATGAAACCGAGCGTGCTCTTTTCAATTGGGTACGGGAGCGCCATTCTGAACCCGTTTTCGCCAAGAGTTGCGAAGCGGAGATCATGGATTGGGCGGATGACATTACCTACGCGGTGCACGACCTGGTCGACTTCTATTGCGCCGGTCAAATTCCCATCGATCGCCTCGCGGACGACAACGATTCGGCCGAGCGAGAAGAGTTCTTTTCCGAAGTGTTTGCCAGGTGTGCCGATCTTGCACCCCGACGCCAGGAACTTGAGAAGATTTTCAAAGAGGTTCTCGATTCTTTCCCGCTGGACCGTCGATATGTGGGAACTCTCGAGCAGCGCACTGGCATCTGGCAGTTCTCCACTGTGCTCATATCCCGTTATGTGAACGCCATCAGCTTGGTCGAGCCCAACCCCGGCGTCAAAACGTCGGTAGAGATCAGGCAGGTGGCGCAAGACGAAATCCGTATGCTCAAGGAATTGACCTGGCACTACGTAATTCTCAACAACGAACTCGCCACCTTGCAGCACGGACAAACGCAAACCGTCCGGGTGGTTTTCGAAACCTTGCTCAATGCCGCGAAAGGTGGCTCCTGGAAGTTATTTCCTCCCGCTTACGAAGAAGAACTTCAAGCCGCCAACCGCGACCGCGCCCTCCAGACCCGTATTGTCATCGACTACGTGGCCGGCATGACTGAGCATGAGGTTTCCAGAATTTATGCCTTACTCGCCGGCAAGTAACCACCGTAGCGAGCAACCGTGCCAAAGCAAAAAAAACGGGCCGCAAAATGCGGCCCGCCGTCTGTTTCCTGTGAGTAGTCCTTACGCCTTCGCCGGGTTTTCTCCACGCGTGAAGCCCGGAGCAGGCCGCAATTCCGGCCGCACCACCTTCGGATCGGCGCTCGGCGCTGCCTGCGGCGGTTGCGGAGGCGGAGTGCGAATCTTTTCCGGCAGCGGCTTGTTCTCCATCAGCAATTTTACTTCGTTGGCGTCGATCACTTCGCGATCGAGCAGCGCCAGAGCGATGCGCTCCAGCGTTTCGCGATTGGAGGAGAGAAGCGCTTTGGCGCGTTCGTAGCCGCCGTTGACGATGCGCTTCACTTCCTTATCGATTTGAATAGCCGTATCTTCCGAGTAGTCGCGATGTTGCGTGATCTCGCGGCCCAGGAAGATGGCTTCATCTTTCTTGCCATACGCCAGAGGACCGAGCTCGCTCATGCCCCATTCGCAAACCATGTTTCGCGCGATGTCGGTAGCGCGCTCTATATCGTTGCCCGCACCGGTAGTGATGTGGCCCAGGAAAATTTCTTCCGCCGAGCGTCCGCCCATCAACACCGCCAGCATGGCCTCCAGATATCCCACCGTGTAGGTATGCTTGTCGTCTTGCGGCAATTGCATGGTCAGGCCTAGCGCCATCCCGCGCGGAATAATCGTCACCTTGTGAACGGGATCGGCATTCGGCGTCATGGCCGCCACCAGCGCATGCCCGGCTTCGTGATACGCGGTATTTTTCTTTTCTTCGTCGGACAAAATCATGGACTTGCGTTCCACGCCCATCAGCACTTTGTCTTTCGCCATTTCAAAGTCCACCATCATCACGAACTTGCGGTTCTGCCGCGCCGCCCACAGCGCCGCTTCATTTACCAGGTTGGCCAGGTCCGCGCCGGAAAAGCCCGGCGTCCCGCGCGCAATAATCGAAAGCTCCACGTCATCCGAGATGGGCACCTTGCGGGTGTGTACTCGCAGAATTTCTTCGCGGCCCTTCACGTCCGGACGCGCCACCACTACCCGGCGATCAAATCGGCCAGGGCGCAGCAAGGCTGGATCCAGAACATCGGGCCGGTTGGTGGCCGCGATTAAGATCACGCCTTCGTTCGATTCGAACCCATCCATCTCCACCAGCAGCGCGTTCAACGTCTGCTCGCGCTCGTCGTGACCGCCGCCAAGTCCGGCGCCGCGATGCCGCCCGACCGCATCGATTTCATCGATAAAAATAATACACGGCGCGTTCTTCTTGCCCTGCTCGAACAAATCGCGCACCCGGCTGGCGCCTACGCCGACAAACATTTCCACGAAGTCTGAACCGGATATCGAAAAGAACGGCACGTTCGCTTCGCCCGCAATCGCCCGAGCCAGCAAAGTCTTCCCCGTGCCCGGAGGCCCCACCAGCAGCACGCCCTTGGGAATGCGCCCGCCCAGTTTCTGGAATTTCTGCGGATCCTTCAGGAACTCGATAATCTCCTGCAGCTCTTCCTTGGCTTCATCGGTTCCCGCAACATCCTTGAACGTAGCTTTCTTCTGCTGTGCTGAAAGCAAACGCGCGCGCGACTTGCCAAAACTCAACGCCTTGTTTCCCCCCGCCTGCATCTGCCGCATCAGGAACAAACAGAAACCCACCAGCAAAATCAGCGGCGCGGCATTCAGCAGAATCAGCACCCAGTCTCCGCTGCGCACTTCCTTTACTTTCATCGGCACGGCTTTGTCGCGCAGTTGCTTGGCCATGTCGGGAGCAGACTCTTTGAAAACCGTCAGATGAAATTTGGTGTTCGCAGGATTCTTGTATTCGCCTTGCAGCTCGTAGCTGTTGGGCGAGAGGTACAGCGTCACTTCCTTCACGTCGCCGCTGTCGACCTGACTCATGAACTGGCTGTAGCTGGGTTCTGCCTCGCGCGCCTGCGCGCCGTTGGCCGACACCAGCTTCCACAGCATCACACCTAGAAACACAATCGATATCCAGAATAAAATGGTCTTTGCCGTGGAACTGGAATTCACGTTGCCCTCACTTACATCCCCAAGAAAATCTACGTGTTACTTTACTTTTTCCCCCGCTCACTCTTACCCGCTGCTTTAGCCGAGCCCGCGGCTTTGCCACTCGAAGCCAATTGCCGCAAGTTCCGTCCCGTTCCGTTCGCTGCCGCCAGCCCGTAGCCTACCCATACTTCCTTAGATGCAGTTCGGAAGCCGAAGTAATCGGATTCCAGCTCCACGCGCCGCTTATCCGGCTTGTCCAGCAGCACCGCCAGCCGTAGCGACCGCGGACCCTCTTCCCCCAGCCGCCGCAAAAGAAAATCCTGGGTCACGCCGCTTTCCAGCACCGCATCCACCAGCAACACGTCCCGGCCCTTCAGCGCCGGCCGCTTCCCGAAAAAAACTTCCCGCCGCACGCGGCCCTTGTCCTCAATATCCCGCACATCCTCGTGGACAAAATGGCAAACTACCGCGCCATCCACCTGCCGGATCAAATCCGCCGCAAAAACAAATCCGCGATCCAGCGTCACCACAATATCCAGCCGCCGCCCTTTGTACGCCCGCGAGATTTGCTTGCCCAGGTCCGCAACCCGCGCCGCGATGCGCGATTCAGAGAAAGCCGCGCCCCGTCCATTCCCGTTCAAGTTCCCCGCGTGGCGGCCGTTCGCAGAGCCGGCGTTTTTCCGCCCGCTCATGACAATTTTTCCTCGACAATCACAATGCCCGTTTTCGTCGCATCATTCACCGCGTATTCCGCGGACGGCCCCAGCCCGTGCGACCAGATCAAAACTCCGTCGCTCACCAGCACCGGCGCGCCGACACGCTTCCACCGGTCGATGCGTTTTTCATTAAACAAACGTTTCAACTTGTGGGGCTTGCTGTGTCCTTGGGCGCGAAACAAATCCCCGTGGCGCCAATTCCGCAGTGTTAAAGGGAAACGGATCCCGTCTCGATTTAACACTTCCCCTGAAACACTAGTTTCCCCCCTCTTGGGAGGCCAGTCAATCACCGTGAAGCGGAATGCGCACCCCAGTTCTGGTACTTCAATCAGCGTGGTATCCAGTAGA
>JBBSFG010000186.1:0-7659 GCA_038238965.1 Candidatus Acidiferrales bacterium
ACGTTCGAGCAGCAGGCCGCCGCGCGCTTCATAGCTCAAGTTTTGCGTCCTGGAGATCACCTGGCGATTTATTCGTTCGATGAAACGGTAACGGAAGTGGCCGGATTTTCCGACAATGTCGGCGCGCTGCAGAGCGCGGTCCACAACATCCCGTCGGGGGCCGGCACCTCCATCTATGACGCCCTTCTGCTGGCTTCGCACGGCCTGGAGCGCCGCGGCGAAGACCGCCGCCGCGTGATTATCCTGGTCACCGATGGCGGCGAAACTACCAGCCGCGCGGATTTCGAGGCCGCGCGAAAAGCGGCCGTGCGCGCCAACACCCTGCTTTACACCATCCTGGTTCGCGCGGTAAAAAATGAAGGCGGGCGCAATACCGCCGGAGAGCATGCTCTTGAAACCATCGCGGACACCACTGGCGGAGCAATTTTTTTCCCCGATACTCCACAGGATCTGGACATCATCTTCGACCGCATCGATCGCGAGCTGCGCACTCAGTATCGCCTCGGCTACTATCCCAATCCCCGCGGCCCCGCGAATAGCTATCGAAGCATCGAAGTCAAAGTGCTGGATACGTACAAGGTTCGTCATCGAAAAACATATCTGACCGGTCCGCAATAGCGTTTTCGGCAGAGTAGAAACGAGTCGCGATTCAGTGTTAGCCTCGTAATGGTTGATGCCAAAAAATTATCTGCAAGCGGCTGTCGAAATCGCGCGAGAAGCGGGGCAGATCCTGCGGGAAGAATTTGCGCGGCCGGCGCAAATCTCGTACAAGGGCGATGAAGTCGATCTGGTTACGCAAGCCGACAAACGCTCGGAAGCCGCCATCGTTACCCGCCTCACGGAATTCTTTCCCGACCATGCTATTGCCGCCGAAGAAGGCAGTGGTCACGAAGCCCGGCATGCCTCGGGTTATCGCTGGCACGTCGATCCCCTCGACGGCACCACCAACTTCGCGCACGGCTATCCCTGTTTTTGTGTTTCTTTGGCTCTTGCGGAACGCGACTCGCTCGTGGCGGCCGTAGTCTACAATCCCATCTCCCAGGAACTGTTTGCGGCAGCGCGCGGCGAGGGCGCCACGCTTAACGGAAAAGCAATTCATGTGTCGAGAATCAAAACGCTTTCCACCAGCCTGCTGTGTACCGGCTTCCCGGTGCACAATCGTAAGGGCAGCCCGAACCTTCGTTATTACGGCGACTTGACCATGCATTCGCATGGCGTGCGGCGCGATGGCTCCGCCGCTCTCGACCTGGCGAGTGTTGCAGCCGGCCGCTTCGAAGGCTTCTGGGAATTTGGATTGAAAGCCTGGGATACCGCCGCAGGCGTGCTGCTGGTAGAAGAAGCCGGCGGCAAAGTCAGCGATTTTCTGAACCAGCCGTACCAACTTGGCGGGCCCGTGATCCTGGCGACCAACACCCTCATTCACGAAGAAATGCGAGCCGTGGCCGCTAAAATCGCGGAGCAGGAACCTATACCTCTGCAGCGCAGCGAATAAACCCTGGCCTGAACGCGTGGTAAAAACAAAAGCCAACACCGCGGTCGGTGTTGGCTTTGGCTGTTGATGAGATGGTGGAAGGTCCGCTTTTTACTGCTGCGGCAGCAGCAGTTGCGAGAATCCCGTGGTATTGATGTCGCGGAACATCGGCGTTCGCGGCGGCAGCAATGCGGGAGTCAAAAAGTTAGTATCGAAGGCATATTGGCGGTTGGGCGGACTATAGACTCCGCCGCCGCTGCGGAAAATTCCCACCGCTTGCCGGTTGTAATAAAGGCTCAAGAGCGAACCGCGGTAGAACAGCGTAGCGCCCCAGTTTTCGATGTAGCGCAGGAAATTGTGCACGCCGCCGTCGGTACCAAAGTCAAAACTGCCGTTGGTGGGGTAACCGGGTATCGGGAAGTTAGCGCCTTTGCCGGCAATAATTCCCGCGCGATAGTATGTGCTGTTCGCATTTCTGAGACCGGAATTAAATGGGAACGCGAAAGAGTTTACGTCGTCCCATTGATTGGAAAGCACTGTCACGGCGTCGGCCGCTACGGAAGCGGCGACATAGGGATCATTAAATCCTCCGCCGGCAGAGTTCGAGTTGTAATCTCCCTGGATGTAAGCCGGATTTTCCGCTGCTATGGTGAGGCCGCACACCACACCACCCGGGCAGACGGGCCAGCCGGGTACTTGAATGTTCTTTCCGTTGACGATCTTCAGCGCGCGCCGGAAGAACAAAGGCGGGTTTTCTCGCGCGGCATTGTTGCTGGCGGCAAAGGTCTCCGGCCAGATGGCCGAGAGCGCGGGGACGGGACAAACTGGATTGTCGACCAGCCCAGTGCCGCGTAAGCCTGCAAACGTGCCGTACCGGCCGTATTGGTTAAGTACGCTCGGTGGGGCAACCAGCGCACCGACATCCATGATAAATGTCGGATTCTGGCCGTAGGTAAACAATGTGCCGCCCGACGGAACGTCCAGGTCCTCGCTGTTGTCCAGGACGCCGTTCGGACAGCCGTTGATATTTGTGTAGTTGGAAAAGTCGCTGAACCCGTACTCTCCCGTTTCGCGGCCGCTGGGTGAGAGCGCGGGCCATGCTCCAGGCACCGAGCCGGCTGGGGCATAGTTTCCGCGGCGGTCTGAGAAATACACCACGAAATTGTTGGGTGCAATGCTGGGATCCATGGTGGCCGCTCCGCTTCCGGCCAGCGCGCCGGAAAACCAACGGGCCAGATTCTTGACGTCAAGTTCCACATAGTGCATCGTGCCGCCGAGGGTCACCGAGTTGGCAACCGCGCCAGGCGGGGTAGTAAGGCGCGGCCATCCTTCGCGCGTATCGAATAGCGCGTTCGGCCAATAGTCGGTGGGAAGCAAAGGCACAACTCCTCCACCAACTAACGTACCGCAACCAGCTGTGGCCGCCTGGTTGGAAGGATTGTCGCGAATGCGTTCCAGCCTGATGATCGCGTTCGGGTGCGGTTCCGGACAGGGCGTTCCGGCAGCCGCACCCTCAACGACTTCGGCTCCGGGCAGGGCGGGCAGTAACGGTGGCAGCACACCGTTTACGGGGTACAGATTTCTTCCCGCATAGCCCCACGCCAGAATTTCCTTAGTGACGTCTATCCACGTATTGCATCCGCCGCCACCGGAGAAGGGCTGAATTTCAATCTTGATAAAACCCTTGATGATCGGGTAACCGTTCGGGAGCCAGTATCCGTTCGCTGCGCTATACGCGCCCCCGACAGGAGCGCCGCCAGACGCGGCCAGCGGTACCAGAGGTGTGGTATTGGCCGCCAACGCCGCCACCAGTGCGGGCAGCGCAGGGTCGCCGGTGGGGTTTGCGTTGATCGTCGCGATGGGGGCAGCCAATTCCGAAAGGTCGAAAGGCTGTTTCGCAGCGTCAGTACAAGGCAAATTCTGAATGTCCGCTGGATTATCGGAAAGCAAGATACGCAGGCTGGCCTCTGAATAATACCGTTCACCGAGTACCCCGGGGTTGTTTACATTCTCATTTTGAACGGGGCGGCGAATGGTGTCGATGGGCTGAGCTCCGCCATTTCCGAGAACCGTGATGCCCAGGTTGAGCTTTTTCACGCCGGTGCGTAAGTATCCGTTGTAAGCGTTGACGATGCCCGGCCATGCGGCGTTAGGCGCACCGCTAATCAGGTTCTTGCTGCTCTGGCCAAAATTGAGGGCCTTAAATCCGCCGCCATTCGTGATTTCCACCGAACCGGGGTGTTCCGATCCCGCGTTAATAGGATGCTGATTCGCAAGCCAGTCGCGATAAACGCTTCCGACGGCTGTAACGTTGCTGGTCAACCACAACTGATTCAATCCGAGATCGGCCGGAGTTGCGCCTGCGGGACCACCGCTGGCCAGATACAAATCGCCGTTGGTGTGTACGCGTCCGCCGAACTTAAAGTCCGGACCAGGAAAATAACTAAGATCGGTTTCCGAGAAAATTCCGAACTGAAATAATGGAATGCCGATGGTTTGTATCGTGCGAGTCAATTTCGCTTCCGCGCCCGTGCCGGTACGCGCGGTGACGATCAGGTCATAAGGAGTCGCCAAGGCGGTCATGCCCTGATAAGGACTGGAGCCGGAAGTAATCTGTCCGAAGGTAGAAACCGGAAATCCGTTGAGCTGCTGAAAATTTATGTTGTAGGCAGGATTCCCGCTCTGGTCCACAAACGAAATGCCCTGGGCGCCGAGAGGCGGCGGCGCGGTGCTGATGGCCGTCACTAACGCCGCACTGGGCGCATAGTTGGCGTTGAATAGAGTTCCGAGGTCCGCGGTGAGCTTTTCCATGCCCGCTTCCGCGCCATAAAAAGCCTTGCTGGACTCATTATTCATGCCCGACAAGCGCTGCCCGGACATCACCAGCAATATGAAGCCAACCATGAGGCTGGACATCAGGATCAGCAGCAGCAAGGTCGTCAGCAGCGCGATGCCCGACTGCCGGTTTAGTTTTTTATGCGACGTTCTCATCATTGGACTCCCGTTTCCTCGTTGCTAGCCTTATGAACCAGCTTTATGAACGTTTCTGTTATTTGTAGTTATTGAAATACGCCAGGCTCCGCAAAGCCACCTGGGTAGAAAGATTCGACCGCGTGTACCGCGGGTTCGCGAGTGTGCGCTGCGCCCCGCGCGCTCCCAGGGAAATCGTTACGGCGCGAAGTTCGTTTTCGTTATCGCTCGCGGGCACCGCGGCAAGATTGGAAGGCGGGGGATTCGTTCCGTCCGCGAGGTTATACCTGAACTGTAAGCTCTCGATGGATTCGGCCACCGGCTGCGGAATCTTAAAGTTTATCTGCCGCATCAGCCGCGGGTGCGCCGGATCGGCGACATTGGGGTCCAGATAGTAGGTGATCATCCAGACGCGAGTCGCGGACGTTGGCGGATAATTTCCAGAACCCGCAGGCGATTGCAATTGTTTAAGCGTGCCACCGGTTTCCGCGGCCGTTCGGCCATTCAATCCGAAAGGATCGCCGGCGGCGAACGACAAAACCTGGCCGGCCACGTTGGTCACGCACTGCAATGCGTTCCCGTTTGCGTTGCTGAACAAAATCAGGTCGCCCGCGTTCACCGGGATGCCCGCCGCGCCGAGGGTCACGCAAGCGGCGTCGAAGGAAGTGGTCGAGCCATCCGCGGCAATCACTCCATTACAAGCCGGAAGCGGCGGTGCGACAGAAGCCGGACGCGTAATGGGCGTCTGATTCAGCGCCAAAGTATTGTCCGCATACAGCAAGGTGACGATGTCGGACGCGGGCGCCGTCGTTCCGTCCGTGCTAGCGATGACGGGGCCGATCGCCGCTCCCGGCTCAAGCGCCGGCAAAATCACATTGCAGCCGGGAGTGATCCCATTGGGTCCTTGAAAAGTGACAATCGCAGGCGGCGGGCCAAACGGTCGCTTCACCGGCGCGCCGGTATTGCACCCCGTGGCGTCCTGCGTGTTAGGTATCGAAATTCCGCCGGTGGGGATTCCGGTCCCGGCCTGGATCATGTCCTGAACCATGAAGTTCATGCCCGCTCGCAGGTTGTCGTTGATATCGGAAGCTTGCGTCACGTTGCTGTTCACCTGTACCGATTCGCGGAACGCGAGCACCGCGCCCAGAAGGACCACCACGGTAACGCCCATGGCGACCAGCAGTTCGATCATCGTGAATCCTTGCTGCCGTTTCCTCATAACCTCAGCCTCCTGCGGGCTCTTCACGAGAACTGCGAGATATAACTAACGAGCGTGTATGTGCGGGGCATGCTGCCGACCGAATAGGTCATGGTGATGGTGATCTGTCGCAGGTTCTGCTGGTTAATTACGTCATTGATGGCAATCGTGCGCTTCATCCCCAGCAGGCTCATCACAACGTCGTCGTTAGTGCCCAGGATTCCATCCGCGCCGGCATTCAGAATTACTACATCAGGCGTCGTGGCATCGTCATCGATGGTGCCGTACAATCCATCGGGGCCCGCGGCGAGAAGACTGGCCGGGCCGACCACAAATACACCGTCGGCGGCGCCGCCGCCTCCGGTCACGTTTCGAATATTGGTCCATTGCAGAATGTGCGAGTCGCGCGCGGCGAAAATTGTCTCCATGGCCTGCTCGGCTTTTTTCTCTGCGATGTAGTTCATCTGCGTCATAGCCGATACCTGAATGCCCTGGGCATACACGACCGCGAGCGAGAGAATGCCGAAGGCCAGAATCAGAATGGAAATCAACGCCTCAATCAAAGTGAATCCCGATTGCGCCGATCGTTTTCTTGTTTGCAACGTCGTTCTTGTTTGCAACGTCGTTTTGGTCTGCGTAGTAGTTCTTGTTTGCATAGCCGCCAACTCCTTCCTCATTCCTGCCACGTCGTGCCGTTCCAGTGATATTGCCGGATGCGGCCAGTCGCCCCCAAAACCGTCACCGCCCGCGCAGTCATGGGATTACCCGGCGTTCCCAGAAAGATTGTTCCGTCGACGAGAGTGTTTCCGCCATCGATGAATGTGCCGCTAGGGGTAAATTTCATGGTTGGCGGTCCGTTGGCGATATTTTCCAGGCAGAGCGCAGAACAATTTCCAAATGCCATGGGCGTGTCCGCCATTGCGGGGAAAACGTAATATTGCACTCCGCCTTCCCACGTGATGGGAGGAAAGACCACGTTCGCGCCCACCAACTCCAGTTCCGTCACTTGAATCGTGCTCGTGCCCACGAACTGCACCTGCACTTCGCGGCGTTGGGAAATGGCCAGCTCTCGTGCGCTGCGCAACTGACTGAATACCTGGTTCATTGCCTGATCGGCTCGATACCCTGGAAGGATGGCGAAGATGTTAATCAGAGCGAAGGCCACCACAATTCCAATCACGGCGATCACGATGATCAGCTCGATTACCGTAAAGCCGGAACTCCTGTGCTTAAATCTGATCATTGACTCACTCCACTGGAACTCGACGCCGATGTTGCACGTGATAATGCAAACCTCTGGCCACCTCCATTATTATGTCAACTCAATAAATACAAGCGACTTAGATGGAAGGTTGAATCTTACTAGTTAACTCGAAAACGGTGCGATGTAACAAAAGGTTACAATTCAAGGTAGCGGGATCACGCCCTTACAATCTCCTAGTTGAATTCTCCGGTTTTACTCTATCCGCCGTAAGGCAGTAGGCAATGCGCAAATGTTGCCGCTTTACCTCCGACTGGCGTTCCGCCTTTGGGGTGTGCCTGTCCTTCGTGTTAGCGTTGGAAAACATGCAGCCGAGAAACACCATGGCCATAGCGATCGCGCTGCTACTCTCGTTTGGCGCAACGGCGATACGCTCCCAACGTGTCCGCGGAGAATTGCGGATCGAAGTGCGCGATTTACAGGGCGCGGCGCTCGCTGCTGAAGCGGAATTGCTCTCCGAAGCCAACCAGATGCATCGCACTTTCCAGGTTTCGCCCGACGGGCACTATACCGCGCAGGATCTTCCCTTCGGCGTCTACCGCTTGACCGTCCGTGCCGAGGGCTTTGCAACGTGGAACAATCTGGTCGAGGTGAGATCAGAAATTCCCTTGCACATTTCCGTCACGCTTGGGGTAGCGACTGTTGCCACCCAAATTCAAGTCACGGACTCGGCCACACTAGTGGATCCCAGCCGCACTGGCTCCATCTACTCCGTGGGCCGGGAAACTATCGATCAGGAAATGGCCGCCCAGCCGGGAA
>JBBSFG010000187.1:0-7636 GCA_038238965.1 Candidatus Acidiferrales bacterium
CCAGAGGTACTCGCCATCGACGACCAGGTATTTTCCAAATGCCTGTTGCAAGCCCGCGTGAAACTCGTTCCGGAATCCCGCGGGGGAATTCGCCGGCACACAAGGAATCAACGCCGCAATCACATCTACGTTGCATCCCGTAGTGGCAATAATCAGGTTTTCGTTGAACGGTGTTTCCAGAGTTCGCGCGTAGGAGATCCGCAGCACTGTATTGCTTGGCTTGATGTTGTACGCTACCCCCACGCGCGGCTCCGCCTGGCTGGCTGCCGACAGCCCGTTATACACGTCTCCGCGTATCCCCAGGTTGAACGACCAGTTTCCTTTCGTGATGGTGTCCTGCAGATACAGCGACAACTCTTTCACGTCCGCGTGCCCGCGAAACGTAAACAGCCCTCCTCCACGCGTCAGGTCCACCGGCAGCAGCGTGGTGCACGGCGCATCCAGCGCCACGCCGCTCACAAAGCAAGGCGCCCCACTCGCATCCGTCAGCGACGGCAGCAAGCTCGGATCGATAATTCCCAGCCGGTCGTTCTCGTTCAGAAACGTATGCTGGTACGTAACGCCCGCTTTCACGTTGTGCGCCCCCTTCACATACGAAATATCCGAGCGCACCCCCGCGTTGGTCAGATTTCTATCCTGCGCGATCGTCTCGGAATTGATCGGCCCGAAATCTGCCAGCGGATTGTTGCTTGGATAGTAGTTGTACTGGTCTCGCCGCACATACGCGCCCAGCGTGAACACCGCCTTCGTGCCGATCAGCCTCGTCCATGTCGGAGCAACGTTGAACGTTCCTATCTTCGAACGCTGGTCCGTGTTTCCCACCGGATTGCCGTCCTCATCAACCACATTCAGGTTGTCGAACGTATTTGGCGTCTGAAACCACGACCGCGTGTACTGGAAGTTTCCATGAATCGTATCTTTCTGGCTGAGCTGGTAATCCACGCGATCAAATAGATTTTCTTCATTCCCTTTATCGTGAATCGCGTTAAATTCCGGCGGATCAAGAAATCGGCCGCTGTTCAGCCCGCTTGCGCTGATGAAATTGCCCCACCTGTCTCCGCCGTACGCCAGGTTGAATGCCGCGTTTGCCGTGCCGAAGCTTCCGTACGAAGTCGTCACGCTGCCCGTCGGCGTCTTCACACCCAATCCCGATCGCGTGGTCACTTTAATCACCAGGCTGGTCTTGTCGCCGAATTCCGCCGGCGGCGCGCCCGAAATTACTTCCAGCGACTGGATGGAATCCGCCGGAATCTGGTTCGAAAACACCTTGCTGGTCTGGTCCGTAATGGCCTGCCCGTCCACTGAAAACGAATTTTGCGCGTGATCCCCGAGTCCATGCATGTTTCCGTTCGAATCCGCGGCCACGCCCGGCGACACCAGTGTCACCAACGAAGTGACCGATGACGACGAACTCTCCAGCGGAAGCCGGTTGATCAGCCCTTGGTCCACGTCGGTGTGAAACGTGGATTCCGTCTCCATCAAATCTCCTCCGCTCGCTTCCACCGTCACGCTCGTCGCCGCCGTCCCGAGTTTCAGCCCGACCTGCACACCCGTCGGCACCGTCGAGCGCACCTCCACGTCTTGCGTATGCGTTGCAAAACCTGCAGCGTTCACCACCATGTGATACGGATTGAACGGCACATTCGTAATCCGAAAACTGCCGTCCGCGCCAGTCGTCGCCGCACGTCCGAAACTACTCACCGGATTCGAAATCTCCACCGTAGCGTTCGCCACCGCCGCGCCAGATGGATCCTTCACTGTTCCTTCCACCGATCCGGCGTTTCCTGATTGCGCAGACACGCGCCCCACACACAACAGCATGCTGAAAACCCACACAAAAATCGTAATCCTTCGCAAAATCATTTCCGTCTCCTGCGACCTTGGCCCGGTCGGGATGAGTCACTGCGGTTCTGGTGTCCGCCTGGAGATATAGCGGTGCGCCGCTGCTTTAAATTCCGAGGCAGCGCTACGAGAGCCCTCAATTATCTTTTATTGGATTTATGCAGCAGGTGGCGCGCGGGAAGGTGAATCGTAACTGAAGAGCTCTTTGTGAAACTGTAGTGTAATTTCGCGTACGCCATCGTTCGACGGAACTGGCGCAGCCAGCAAAAACGCATTTACTACCGGCGCTGTACCCAAATGCGCGGCATGGCATACCCGGCAAGCCGCCTCGTTGTGTCCCTTTTCGTGCCCGTGAACCACCACCTGCACGACGAACAGCACCATGCTGCAAGCCAGCACCAACGCCAGCATCCTGGCGAAATAATTCCTCGAATTTGCCGTTTTGCGCATTGCTCTACACTCTATGTAAAAATTTCCGCTCCTAAACTTGCTTCTATACTTCGCGCTGTGCCGACGTGGCCCCTTCAAGATGCCGTCCCTGGCCGCCATGATGGACAACGAGGTGCACCAGAAACATCAGTATCAATATCCCGCCGAACGTCACCACAATGGTGGCCCCGGTTGGTGTGTCCATCTTCACGCTCAGGATCACTCCGAGCGCCGACACCAGCGTCCCCATCGTCCACCCAATCGCCAACCGCGGCCCGATGCGGTCCGCGAACAGCATTGCTCCCACACTGGGCACGATCAGGTAGCAGAACACCAGCAAGACCCCCGCGATCGCCACCGACGACGTAACCACAAATCCAAATGACGCATAGAAAAGAAAATCCCAGAACCTTACGTTGAACTTCAGCTTTTCCAATTCATCGTGGTGCATCGAGATTTGCAGGAATTTCTTTCGGAAAATGTAATGAAATATTCCCACCGCGCCGTACAGCAGCGCGGTCTTCCGCACCTCTGCCCACGATACTGCCAGAATATTTCCGACCAGCATGTCTTTCAGGTGTTCCGTTTCGCCCGTCGCTTTGCTCATCAGCAAAATCGCTGTAGCAGACGCCACCGCGTAGGCAATCCCGATGAAGGCTTCCTGCGGGATGTGGCCGCGGCGCGTGCGTGCGATCGCGAAAATCGCCGCGCCCAAAAAAGTAAACCCCAGGCTGATCCAGTACGATCCGCGTCCGTGCGGATCCATACCCACCACGATCGCCACCGTGGCCCCCAAGGCTGCGATCTGCGCTAGCGCCAGGTCCACGAAAATCACCCCGCGCTCCACCACATGTACGCCAAGGTACGCGTGGATGCCAGTTAAAATCAGGCTCGCCACGAACGGCGCGAGCAAAAACGGAAGAATCTCCATCGACCGGGCTCCTGGGTGTTAGTGGGTCGCGTCAAATGCCTGTTTTAATTTCGCAATATCGTAGTCGAACAACTTGAAATAGTCGGTAATTTCCTTTTCGCCGCCCACCGATGGCATCATCACCACCACTTGCCCCCCGGTATCGCGCGCCACTGCGTTTGGTGTTTTCAAATCGAAATACGGCTCCACCAGGATCACTCTAACGCTATCCCTTTTCATTTGTCCGATCAGGTCCACGGTATGTTGCGGGCTCGGCGGAATTCCCGGGCGGGGCTCCACATAGCCCACCACGTTCAGCCCAAAATGCTCCGCGAAGTTTGGCCATGAACGGTGATACGTAACCACCTTGCGGCCCTCATACGGTTTCATCTGCGCCTTCCATCCATCGTCAGCTTGCTTCAGGCGCTTTTCGAAATCGCTGTAATTTTGCGCAAAATACGCCCCATCGTTCGGCCGCATCTCGCTGAACTTGTCGGCGATCCCTTTGGCCACCCGCAAACCATTGTCGGGGTCGAGCCAGTAATGCGGATTCCCCTGCGGGTGCACGTCGCCTTCCGCTCTGGTCACCTGCCCGGTAGGAATTTCCAGAATTTTTGCGAACCGTGAAGCGTCCAGATATCCCGGTGCAGACACCTGAATATTGGGATTGCTCGATTGCGTGATCAGAGGCGGCAGCCAGCCAATTTCCAGTTCCAGCCCAACCACAATCAGCAAATCTGCTTTGCGCAGTTTCAACAAAAAGCTGGGTTTGGCCTCCACAAAATGCGGATCCTGGTAGCCTCGCGCGACGGATTCCACCTCTACCTTGTCGCCGCCGATTTCTTGCGCCAACGCAGCCAGATCCGTCGTCGCGGTCACTACCCTCAACTTGCTGGCCCCGCGGGCCGGCACTCCGGTCATCGCCGACAACAGTGTCAGGGCCAGCGACATTGCGCTGCCCTTCGTGGCAAAAATCTTCATTCTGGTAACCAACCCCGCGTTTCGCATCAATTCTCCTTGTCTACTGGTCAAAAGCCACTAAAACGGATGAGCTCCATGCGCGCCCATCACAAACAGGAATTGAAACAACAGTTCATTCGCATTATCGAAGCTCGCGTTCTGAGCCGGCGACGTCGCCAGGTGCCCGTAGCGGTATTGCCCGCGGATTTGGCTGAATTCGCTCGGCCAGTACGTCACTATCGCGGACAGCCCGGTATCGATCAGATTTGCATTCGTTGAATGGCCGCTGCGGTCAAACCGGCCGCCCACCGTCCACCGGCGGTTCACACGGTATTCCGCCGACGAGTACATCCCGAAAACATGCTCACTATGCAGAAAATCCAGCAGTGTAAGTTGATCCCGCAGACTTTCAAACAACTCCGTGCGAAACAGGAACGAATGATAAATCGAGCGTCGCAGCGGCTTCCACCGGATCGTCGCGTCCGCCCCGTACAAGCTCGTAATGAAATTCGATCCCACTTCGTTGTGCCCGCGCGCGTACGAAATTCCCAGATCCAGGTTCGTGGATTCACTCAGGTCCTTGTACGCGCGCAAATGCCCCACGGTGCTTACGTCTTGCCGTTCCCTGGAATGAAACACGTCCGATGAATCGCCACGAAACACTTGTGCCGTAGCTTCCAGGAACCAGTCCTTCGGCGCCGGCAAAATCCGTGACAACGAAAATCCCGCGTCGTCGATACCGTCTTCGCCCCCCAACAGGTTGTTGGTCGCCAACGGCCGGTCGATAAATGGCAGTGCGTGGTTGTGAATCGTATTCACCTTGCCGAAATCCGCTCGCATCTTTCCAACCTTCAATAGCAATCCGGCCGGCAATGAAGTGAACGTGACGTAGCCTTCCTCCACATTCACTCCTTGTTCGCCAAACGAAATAAACACGTCCGCCCGCGCGTAAGGATCGATGATGGCCTGGACCCCCAGCTCCGACTCGTGCAGTTCCAGAGAGCGCGACGGCGTCACGTCGTTGTGTCCAGCCGTCCCGATAAAATCTCCGATCAAGCTAATGTCCGGATTCAGCAGCCTCGCGTTGCCGCTCGCTCCGCCATAAGTTTGGTTCGGCGTCGATTGCACCCCTTGAGCTGCAGCCAAAACGGGTACCGCTTCCCGGGTAGCCGCCGATGACACCCCATTACCCGGCGCCGCCGATTCCGCGTTCACCGCCGCTGGCGCGGACGTCAGCACAAGTCGCGCGCCCGCGTCTCCACCTGGCGCCTTGGCATCCGCCAGCACCTTCAGTTGCCCGCGCAGCAGCGCCACTTGTTCTGCCAACATGCTTACCTGCTGCTCCAGCGTTTGAATTCGCGCCTCCGAATTCGCTGCGTTTTTTTCGCTTCCCGGCGTATCTGCCATGCTCTGTCCGGAAGACGTTCCGTCTGGAACTCCCTGGGCGCGCACGGCACCCACCACAAATAGCGAAGCACATAGCACTAAAGCCTTCTTCATGAACACTCCTCTCAAAATGCAACAATTTCCAGATACACCAGGAGACGATTTCGAGGAATTTGCGGAAACTAAACGACGGGGGGTGCGCGCGGTGATACAGCGTGGGGAACCGCTACAACTACATCCGCTAAAACCAGAACCACTTCCAGCCGGTCTGTCGCCGGCGCCATCGCAATACTCGGGGAAATTGGCGCCACCGCCGTTCCCGCCGCAGAGCACAACGGACACATGTGCGAAGTGGAAGTTGCCGGGCTCAAATCCGCGCAATAGTGAAACTGTGCCCCCAGGAAGAGAACTCCCAGCAGCAAAGCCACCACGCGGATACGTCGGACGTTTACATCCATGTGCATAGTAAGACGGAGCTTAGCCTCGATTGGTTGTGAGCCCTGTTTGAACTCAATCGCCAAATCCGTGATTCACAGTGTCAAGCCGGCCAATATTAGACGTGAGAACCCGTTTCTCGCTCGTCCAACAGCCATCGCCGCCAACTCTTCGGCAATTTCGGCAAGCGACCCAGCCCAGCTGCACTAGCCACTCCCGACGCTGCCCACAGTAACCGGTAAACGATCAGGCTCAAGGCAAACAGCGCGGTCAGGGCCGAAGCGACTAAGGATGAACTATTCATCGCACACCCACCCTTACTGTATCTCCGTACACCTCACTCCGCAACAACTCCGTGGGCATGTTTCCAATTCGTCGAACCTGCCGCTACCCACCCTTCCATCTTCCCCAGGCCATCCTGTTAGAATATCCACTGGAGCGGTTCTTCGAAGCAGGTGTGGGAGCGAAAGCTGTTTGAACCAATGACGAATCTCTGAGGCGCTGCGGACAGACAGCCTGTGTGCACGGCCTGTCCCGTTGGCTCGTCGAACGCCGTACTTCACCCTCGACGCGCGAACGGGGCAGGAAAGCCTAATGGTTGGCTCGTGGTGCCCACCTAATTCAGAGGTTCACGGCCTAGCTCCCCACGGCCTAGCAGTTCCGCTCTATTTTTGTCTCCGCCGCATCTCCGCCCGCCAGTCAAATTCCCTACAGAAACTTCACCAGCGCATCCATAGTTTCCTTGGGACGCTCCTCCATGATCCAGTGTCCTGTGTCCGCCAGCACGATCTCGGTCACATCGGTAGCCACCAGCTTCACCTGTTCCCCAAGCTCTTTCCCCAATGACTTGTCCCCGCCGATCGACAGCACCGGCATCGTCAACTTGGTCTCCGCCAATTCCGCGAATTCTTTCGCCGTCGGCGGAAACGCCACGAAATACTCCCACGCCGCGTGCATCCGTCCCGGCCGCGAATACGCCGCGATGTACGCCTTCCGGTCCGCCGGTGGAAGCGAACGGTTTTTGTCCGCCGCCAGGTCGTTCCAGAAATACGCAAAGTAAATGTCCTCGCGCCCTTTTACCAACGCTTCCGGCGTTGGCCCGTTGAGCCGGAAATGCCAGATGGCCGGATTGTTGTAGATCGCTTCCCACCCTGCGACTCCCGGCAGAAAAGCGTCCAGCAGCGCTAGCTTTTCTGTTTCGGCAGGGAACTGCGCGGCATACGCATATGCCACCATCAGCCCAATGTCGTGTCCCACCACCCGCGCCTTTTCGATACCCAGCGACCGCACCAGCCCGTGAATGCTGGCCGCCGCGGCCTTCATGTTCAACCCGTTCGCCGGTATCCCCGAATCCCCAATCCCCGGCAAATCCGGCGCGATGACCGTAAATTTCTCGCCCAGCACCGGCAATATCGGCGTCCACATTCGCGACGTTTCGGCAAACCCATGCAGCAAGATGACCGCCGGCCCGTGTCCCCCCATCGTGTAGTGCAACTTCTGCCCATTCACATCCGCATCGTGCGTAACGAATCCTGTCTCCGTCGCAGCCGCCTTTACCACCGCAGGCAACAAACTCGCCGAAATAATTCCCAATACGGCCACTCCTCGAACCAAACCGAATCTCATGAAATCTCCTTGAATATTTGTTCCTCTAGCACAGTCACTCGACTCTGG
>JBBSFG010000188.1:0-7626 GCA_038238965.1 Candidatus Acidiferrales bacterium
ACCGAAACGGTCGTAGCTGTTACGGTAAACGACCTCAAACCATTTCGCGCCGACACCGTGGGCAAACCCCTCCCGGGCATGGAAGTGCGTGTAGTAAATCCGGATGCGCAGGGCATCGGCGAAGTCATCGTGCGCAGCAAAACGGTGATGCGCGGATATTTAGATGAGCCGGAGCTCACCGCGGAAAATATCGTGGGCGGCTGGCTGATGACTGGAGACCTCGGCCGATTCGACACCGCCGGGCACTTGCAGCTTTTCGGGCGCAAGAAAAACATGATCGTCACCGAAGAGGGGAAAAACATCTATCCCGAAGACGTGGAGAGCGCGTTCGAAAGTTTGCCGGTACAGGAATTTTGTGTCTTCGCGGCAAATTACATCTGGCCGGAACGCACCATGGTCGGCGAGCAGTTGATTCTCGCCATACATCTGGAGCCGGGACAAACCTTGACGGACGAATTGCGCCAGGAGATCACGTTACGGAACAATCGCCTGCTAAACTACAAGCGCATTCGCGGGGTTGTCGCGATGGATGAAGACTTTCCGCGTACCGCTTCGATGAAAATCAAGAGAAACCTGCTGGCGGAGCGCCTGGCAAGGCTCGATCGCAGCCGCGCCGTTTCAGAACTGTAAAAAGCGCACCGCCTGTTCACAAGAATTGCCAATAAAAAGATTGGCGTCCCGAGGGGAAACGCTACGCAAGAGTCGCAACGCTTTTTTGCCATCGTAAATCCGGCCGCCGGCGGCGGGCGCTCCGCGAAACTTGCGAGGCCTGCGCTGGCGCGCCTGCGCGCTGCCGGACTGGAAGTCGACGTGGTGTCCACCACCGCTCCCGGCGACGCCGCGCGGCTGGCGCGCGAAGCGTGCGCGCAGGGTTACCGCAAATTTCTAGCCGTGGGTGGTGACGGCACCGGCCATGAAATTCTGAACGGTATTTTTGGCGCAGGCGCGCCCAGCGAACGCGTGGCCATGGGATTTCTCCCGCTAGGCACCGGGAATTCTTTTCTCCGCGACTACACTCGCGACGGCGCGAAAGCATCCTTGCAGGCCCTGCTCGAGCGGCGCACCCGCACCATCGATTTAATGCGCCTGACGCACGACTCCGGCGACATCTATTCCTTCAATCTTGTCAGTGTCGGATTCACCGCCAACGTCGGCGCGCTGGCCAATCGTTATTTCAAACCGTTCGGTCACCTGGGATACCTTCTGGGAGTTTTTGTGCGCCTCGCGCAGTTGCGCCCGCTGGTGTTCGCCGTGCGCTGCGACGAAGATCAGGAATGGGACCGGCGCCCGTGCCTCTTCCTTACCTTCAACAACAGCGCGTACACCGGCGGCACCATGTGGATCGCTCCTGACGCCGATCCCAGCGATGGCTTGATCGAGTTTGTGCATTGGGGACCCATCGGCCGGCTCGCCGCGTTGCGCATGCTCCCCACTATTTACGATGGCAGGCACATGCAGCACCGCCAGGCCTCGCGGCGCGCAGTGCGCCACGTGGAATTCAACATGCCCGATGCGGTGGACGTGATGGTCGACGGCGAAGTGCTGCCGCTGAAGTGCCGCTCGCTCGATATCGTGCCCGCCGCGGTGGATGTCTATATATGAAGCGCGCCTGGCTGGTGGTACGCAGCGCGATTTTGTGGGCCGCAAGCCTGCTGCATTTTTTTATTGCCGCGCCCATCCTGGTGTTTCTGGGAATTTTTCTCGATCCGCGAAAAACCGATTGGCTGCAGCGCGATTTTTCGCGGCGCATCGTGTTTTTTTGCGGCGCGCGGCTTGAAGTGGTCCGTTCATCAGGTTTCGATCCCGCGCGCACGTGTTTTTTCATGGTCAATCACGTAAACGTCTTCGACCCCTTCGTGCTCTACAGCGCGATACCGCAGTATGCGCGCGGCTGGGAACTCGAATCGCACTTCAAAATTCCCGCCTATGGCTGGCTGATGAAGCGCTTCGGCAACGTGCCGGTGCCGGATGTGCGGCGCCCTTCGGACTTGAAGCGCATGTGGCGGCTGACCCAGGCGGCCATCGACGGCGGAACGAGCCTGATTATTTTTCCGGAAGGGAAGCGCACCCGCGACGGCCACGTGGACCAATTTCACGATGGCGGCTTCCGCGTGGCGCAGCAACTGGGGATTCCTATTGTGCCGGTGAGTCTGGTGGGTTCGTTTCAGCTCCATCGCACCGGGCATTGGATGCTGTGGCCTGCAACGGTGACGGTGATTATTCATGACACCATCGACACGACGGCGATAAAGAAGTCGGAGGTCACGGCACTACGCGATCACGTGCGCGAAGTAATATCCACTCCCGTGGAAGCCAGGCTGAAATCCCATAGTTAGGGCCATCGCCTTCTAGAAAATTTCTTCCAATAATTAAAGATCAGGTATCCGACTCCGATTAAGCCGTAAAGTATGACGCCGAGAATCAAGAATGCCCCGTTAGGGCCCACTCCCAGTTTCCGAATCACATATTCGAATGGAGGAAAAAGAGCAAACATCACAGCAGTAACGGCAAGAGCTGTTCCCAACAGTTTCAAAGTGTCGAAAGGCGGACGTTTCTTGGAATGCGCGCAACCCCGGAATTCGGCTTCTCAACTTGCATTACGCAGGATTGTAGTGACCGCACATTCACAGGGCAAGCGAGTGGCGACAAAAGGGTGGACGACTACAGAGTGAGCTTGATGCCCGGCAGCGTGCGACCGGCGCGGGTTTCCTGCCAGGTGTAGACGATGCGGTGAATTACGGTGATGGTGGAAACCACGGCGATAACCCACAGCACCGCGCCCATGCGATTGAAGAGTCCGCCGATAATTAAAAGCACCAGGCGCTCGGGGCGCTCCATGAAGCCAACTTTGCACAGCGGGATCAAAGATTCAGCGCGCGCGCGTGCATAGCTGACCATCACGGAGCCGGCGGTAGCCACGGCGGCAAGCACCACGTACGGCGTGCGGCCGCTCACCGAATAATAAACGAGCAGGCCCATGTACAGGGCCATGTCCGCGTAGCGGTCCAGCGTGGAATCGTAAAACGCGCCAAATGCGGTAACGCGATTCTGCCGCCGCGCGACCTGCCCGTCCAGCATGTCCAGAAAACCCGCGAAGAGAACAATGAACGCGCCGGTACGGAATCCGCCAACCGCAAAACTCACGGCCGCGCCAAAATTCACCACCAGGCCCAGAAACGTCAGAAAATTAGGATTGACGCCGGTGGCCGCCAGGACGCCGACAATTCTGTCCAGCAGCCACTTGCTCCCCGTGCCAATTCCGCCTGTCAGTGTGGGCATATGCGCGTGAGTAGTGTCTCAAACCCCTACGATTTCACGAAATCTCGCCGGGTGCCGCAGGCGCATCATTTTTATGTTAATGCCGCTAAGAATTGCAATCTTGAAAATGGGGTTTGAGGTTGACGATGTGCCGCAAGGCAGACTAAAGTTCTCCGCAGCTTCCGATCCAACCATGATGAATGAATTCAGCAGGCGCAGATTTCTTTCCCAGGCGGGCGCGGGAATCAGCGCGGCGTGGGTTGCCGCGCACTGGCCGCAAATACTCGCCGCCGCCACCCACGCGCGCCAGACCGCCGCGCAATCGCCGGGCGCGTACAAATTTGAGTTTTTTACTCCCGAAGAGGCCGCCGAAGTGGAGGCCATTTCCGCGCGCATCATTCCCACCGGCGACACGCCGGGGGCGCGCGAAGCTGGCGTGATTTATTTCATCGACCGCGCGCTGGTTACCTTCGCGAGTGGCGACCAGCAGAAATATCGGAAGGGCTTGCCGGAATTGCAGAGCGCGCTGCGCGAAAAGTTTCCAGGCGTCGCAAAATTTTCGTCGGCTACACCCGAACAGCAGGACGAAATTCTGCAGGCCATGGACGCTACCCAGCCTCAAAAAGTCGCTCGCCGCAGAAATCTGCAATCCGCCCAAACGTTTTTCGAAGCCGTGCGCGTCGCAACTATCTCCGGCTTCCTGATCGATCCGGAAGCCGAGGCCGGCAACCGCGGCGGAGTGGGCTGGAAACTGATCGGCCGTGAGCCCGACCATGCCTTTCAGCCCCCGTTCGGCTACTACGACAAAGATTATCCCGGCTGGCAGCCTGCGCCCAGGGAAGAAAAAAAGTAATGCTCGATCAACCAAAATATAAAACTTCGGACGAAGTGGATTTTGTGATCGTGGGCTCCGGCGCCGCCGGGGGAATTCTGGCCAAGGAACTTTCGACCAACGGCTTTCGCGTGGTCGTTCTGGAGCAGGGACCCTACCTTACCGAAGCCGACTACACCCACAACGAAATCAAAATCCTCGGCGAAGACCTGCTCACCAATCACCCCAAGCTCCAGCCCAACACCTTTCGCAAAACTCCGCAGGATAAAGCCAAGCCGCAGCGCGCGCTGGTTTACGGGCGCAGCGTGGGCGGCACCAGCGTACACTTCACTGCGAATTTCTGGCGCTTCCACGAAATCGATTTCGTGGAGCGCAGCAAAGTCGGCACGGTGCCCGGCGCAAACCTCGTGGATTGGCCCATCCACTACGCCGACCTCGAGCCCTATTACACCAAAGTGGAGTGGGAGATTGGCGTTTCTGGGCTCGCCGGCGCGAGTCCGTTCGATCCGCCGCGTTCCAAGCCCTATCCCATGCCGCCGTTGCCGGTGAAATCTTCCGGCGTGATATTCGAACGCGCCGCGCGAAAGTTGGGCTGGCATCCGTTTCCCGCGCCCATGGCGATCCTGTCGCAGCCCCGCGCCGGACGAAGCGCCTGCGTGAACTGCGGTTTCTGCCTGGGATTTGGCTGCGAGGTCGGCGCGAAAAGCAGTTCGCTGGCCGCGGCCATTCATGTAGCCGAGCGCACCGGACGCTGCGAAATTCGCCCGGACTCGTACGTCCACAAAATTGAAATGGATTCGCGCGGGCGGGTAACCGGCGCGGCCTATTTCGACAAGGAAAAAAACACGCATTTGCAGAAGGCCAAAGCCGTGGTGGTGTGCGCGAATGGCGCGGAAACACCGCGGCTGCTGCTCATGTCCGCCAACACGCAATTTCCCGATGGCCTGGCGAATTCCAGCGGCGTGGTGGGCAAAAACCTGATGCTCAACAGCGGCGCCATTTCTCTGGGTGTTTTCGAACATCCGCTGAACGACTACAAAGGTTTCGCGGTCAGCCGTATCCTGCACGACTTCTACGAAATGGATCCGCAGAAAATGGGATTTTACGGCGGCGGCGGTCTCGATGCGCGCTTCGATATCACCCCCATCGGCTTCGCGCTGAACGGGCTTCCACCCGACACGCCGCGCTGGGGCAAAGATTTCAAGAAAGCGCTGGGAGAAAATTTCACGCGCACCATGGAAGTTTTCGCCCACGCCTCCTCGCTGGCGATGGAGGACAACAGTTTTTCGCTGGACCCGGACTTGAAAGACGCGTGGGGCTTGCCTGCTTTGCGCATGACCTACAAAGATCATCCCAACGATTTGAAAATGGCCCGCTGGCTCAACGATCGTTCGCTTGAACTTCTGGACGCCGCCGGCGCGAAAAAGAAATGGAGTTACCCGATTGTCGAGCAGGAGTTCGCCGTGCACCTGCTGGGCACCTGCCGCATGGGCAATGACGCGAAAACGTCGGTGATCAACACCGACCATCGCACCCACGACGTGAAAAATCTTTTCCTGTGCGATGGCAGCAGCCTGGTTACTTCCGGCCGCGGCCAGCCCACTCTAACCATCGAAGCGCTGGCCTTCCGCGCGGCCGACCGCATCACCGACCTGGCCAGGCGCGGCGAAATCAGCGCATAACTTCCCCCTCTTAATAATTGAGAGTGCCGCACCGCCATGCTTTGCTACAATCCTGCCTTCTTGCATGGGAGACAACATATGAACCGCCATGGCGCCGCAAGCTGGGTGACGATCTTTTCGGGCATTTCGCTGAGCATCGTAATAGCTCTGGCCAGCGCGCAAGCCCAGGCGCCCGCGCCGCAATCCGAGGCCAAACCAGTAGCCGATTCGAAAGCTGCGCCGCAACACGCCGGCCAGAAGCTGGCCGAAGAACAATTCAAGAACATCCAGGTCCTGAAAGGCATCCCAGCGGACCAGTTGATCCCCGCCATGCAGTTCATTGCTGCGTCGCTGGGAGTCGAGTGCGAGCATTGCCACAACCGCGAGGCCATGGACAGCGACGAGAAAAAGCCCAAGAAAATCGCGCGCAAGATGATGACCATGATGTTCGACATCGACAAAACCAATTTCGACGGGCGGCTGGACGTGACCTGCTACACCTGCCATCGCGGCGCAGCTATGCCCGTCAGCATTCCGGCCATCAAGGACGAAGAAGCGGCCGGCCCCGGCGGCGCTGCGGAGAAAAAACCAGCTGAGAACGCAGCCTTGCCAAAACCGGAAGACCTGCTCGACAAATATCTGGCAGCCGTCGGGGGAGCCGCGGCACTGGAGAAAATTACCACCCGCGTCCAGACCGGCCAGTTGCTGGCTGTTGGGGGGCAGACACTTCCCGTGGATATTTATGCGAAAGCGCCGGAGAAGCGGGTTTCCAGCATGCATATGAAAGGCGGCGACAGCGTCACCGCATTTGACGGGGAACGCGGTTGGTTGAGCTTCCCGGGACGCCCGGCGCACATGATGTCGGCGTCGGAAAACGATGCGGCGCGCATGGACGCCGATCTGCAATTTCCCGCGCATCTGAAGACCATGTATCCAAAATTTACCGTGGAAAACGGCGAAAAAATCGACGGGCACGACACCTACCTGGTGGAAGGTCGCGCCGAGGGACGACCGCCGCTTCGCTTGTATTTCGACAAACAGACGGGACTGCTCGCCCGGCTGGTGCGCTACGCGCAAAGCCCGCTGGGCTTGAACCCCACGCAGATCGATTACGCGGATTATCGCGAAGCGGACGGCGTGAAAGTGCCATTCCGCTGGACGCTCGCGCGCCCGGGAAACCGCTTCACCATCCAGGTGGAAGAGTTGAAGCAGAATGTTCCCGTGGACGACGCGAAATTCGCGGCGCCGCCACCGCCTCCGCCGCAACAACCAGACGCTCCCCCGCAGGCGCAGAAGCCGCCCGCGCACTAGCAGCACGCATTCAATCTGGCTGATTCAAATCAGCTCGTGGCGCGCTCTCTATTTAGAGAGCGGCTCCTGCCAGCGCTTCAGGATGTCGCGGACATCCACGCCCGTCGCTTCCGTAAAAATCTGCATCATTTCTTCCAACTGGAAGGCCCGCTTGTTTTTGCCGCTCCAGGCCAGCAGCGCCCGCAAAGCATCCCGCAGGCTCTTTTCTCCGTTTGATTTGGCGCGGATGTGGTCGTCCATTTCCGCGGCCATCAGTGCGCCGCGGGAGAAAATATTTTTGCCGGTGCGGAAATCCACCGCATATAAGAAGGACGCCTCGCGAGACAAGGTCTCCAGGGACATTCTCTTGATAAACAGGGGAGCGTCCGTGACAACTTTTCTTAGCCACACCAACTCGGCCTCTCGATATGCCGCCCCTTCTGCCTGTGGCATTCCGTCGGCGACAGCTACGATGCTGGCGTAGCGGCCAAACCCTTCGTTGAACCAAATGGTGTCGATCACCGGCGCGAGTTCCCAGGTGAAGGGGCGGTAGCCCGTGGAATACGCGCGCTTGGGAATCCAGCT
>JBBSFG010000189.1:0-7596 GCA_038238965.1 Candidatus Acidiferrales bacterium
GGCTATTGCCCTATCCGGCAGTGGCGTAGCAGCGCCGGTACAACACACCGTAGCGCTGTCCTGGAATGGCAGCGGTTCGGCCGCCGGATACTACGTATACCGAAGCGTGACCAGCGGCGCGGGATATTCCAAACTAAATTCCTCGATCGACGGCGGCTTAACCTATAGCGATTCCACGGTTCAGAACGGCCAGAGTTATTTCTACGTTACGACGGCAGTCGATGCCGCCGGAAACGAAAGCGCTCTTTCCGCGGAAGCATCAGTAAACATCCCCTGATTCGCCGGTTGATTCTCAGGGACATGAAGCCAGAGGGCAGCGGCACTGCGGCAAATTTATGTAAGCTTGCCCATTTGTCGCAGCTCGTTGAGGTAATCCGTGAGACCTCCCTGCCAGGGACGCATGCGAATCCCAAGGGCGTTAAAGGCGGCGGGCGATAGCACGGAATACGCTGGCCTCCTGGCCGCACGAGCGGATTGCACCGTGTCGATCGGCTTTACAGCTACAGCGCTCCTCCCGGCCTGCCGCAGAATCTCCACTGCGAATTCGAACCACGAACAGGTACCTGTGTTGGTGACGCCGAGGATCCCGCGTCCCTCTGCGTGGACCAGCGCCAGAATAGCTACAGCAAGGTCGCGCGTATATGTTGGCGAACCGAGCTGGTCGGCCACTACAGAGAGTTCCGGGCGGGTTTCGGCGGCGCGAAGTATTTTTTCCGGAAAGCTGGCGCCATGGGCGCCGAATAACCAGGAAGTGCGCACGATGCACCATTCTTTAAGATTGTCCTGAACGGCTTTCTCTCCTCGCGCCTTCGACTCACCATAGACATTGATCGGCGCGATCGCATCGCCAGGTTCGTACGCGCGGGTGCCGCGGCCATCGAACACATAGTCGGTGCTGATGTACAGCAGTTTGCTGCCGTACTTTGCAGCCAGTCTGGCGACGTTTTCCGTGCCGCTGGCGTTGACCGCAAACGCCGCATCAGGATCGCGTTCGCTGCCGTCCACATCCGTGTAGGCGGCGGTAAGAATCACCCATTCAGGGTGGGTGCCGGCGATCAGCCGCTCCACCTGCTCGTAACTGCAAATGTCCGCGTCGCGCGAAGTGGCTGGAATAAGTTCGTCATCTTTCCATTCTTTGACGAGATCCTTCCCCAGCATCCCACCCGCGCCTATAAGCAGTACACGCATCAGGTCTACTTAAATTGCGTCTCCCAGTCATAGCCGATATTTGGATCGTCGTAGGCGAGCCGGAGTTCGTCGGTGGGATTGTAGTGACGGTCGGTAAAATATAGAAGATTAATAGGTTCAATTCCGAGAGCTTTGTAGCCATGGCCCACGCCCGGGGGAATCAAAATCTCCCACGGCCGAAAGCGGCCAACATAAAGGGTGTTGATCAAACCAAATGTCTTCGAATGCCGGCGTAAGTCGCACAGAAAAATCTGGAGCATCCCCGACACCGGTGCCCATAGGTCGGTCTGTTCGGAATGGTAATGAATTGCTTTGATGGTTCCGGGATACGTGAGCGTAAACGAAACCTGAACGTTGCGCGTCCCGTCTGGCACCATTCCCGAAGCCAACCCCTTGCCGAGTCGAGCGAGTTCGGTGAAAAAACCGCGGTCATCTGGATAAACCTGCAGCGCTTCGATGCGGACGCCCTCGATGAGATCCGCAGAGTCAGGCTTGGCAATCACCTTGCCGAGCGTCTTGTCGGATCGGCAACGGATGGCCATCTCGATGCCATTTCTGGTTCCGAGCGGAACAATTTTCTCCCCCGTCTGTTGAATGGTAATCGGCGCATCCACCGGCATGAGCAGTTCTCCTCAAGTTTGTTAACGACGGGCCAATTTCCTTGTAGCGGAATCAGCCGCCTGAAATTTGCCCCAGGGCACTTCGTGCCTGATCGGCAATCGGCGCTTTCGGGTTCATGCTGATAATTTTTTCGAATTGACCGCGAGCGCGAACCTTGTCGTTCAAGTGTTGATAGGCTACGCCCAGATGGTATCGGTAAGTCGCGTTATCGGAAGCCTTGCTGACCGCTTCTTCGAGAAGAGGCGCAGCCACGGAATACGCGCCATTCTGACAATAAGCCCACCCCAACGTGTCGGCGGTGTTAGGAGAGTTGGGCAAACCGCGGCGAGCCGTCTGAGCCAGGGTAAGCGCCAGATTTACACTGCCGCCGTGCTCCAGCAGAATGTACGCAAGATTGTTAGCCGCCAAGGCGTTTTCCGGCTGGCTGGAAAGTACTCGCTGATAAGTAGTTTGCGCCAATTGCCAGTTTCCACCAGCTTCGTACAGGCTGCCGAGCGCCACCTGGAGCGACATATTGTTGGGAGAAAGCTCGATGGCGCGCTGAAACGTGAGAATGGCCTGATCCCGGGCGCCTCGAGCGGATTGCAACTCGGCAAGCAAAACCACGGCGTTTACATTCTGTTTATCGAGTTGAACGGCGCGCTCGAGGGCGTGTTCGGCTTCAAGCGGTTGTTTAACTTGAAGAAATGCCTGGCCCTGCAGCGCGTATAACGGGGCGCTGGTGGGGTTCTTCTCGATTGCCGTCTGCAGCAGTTGTAGCGCCTCGGCTGGTTTCTTCCGACGGAAATCGACATCCACCAATCCCTGAAGCGCTTCGATTGAGCCGGGTTCGCGGCTCAGTCCTTGACGATAGAACGCTTCAGCCTCGTTCAGCCGGTCTTGCGCTACGCGAAGTTGGCCCAGTTTCACATAGCCTAGTGCTTTATCCGGAGCGAGAATCGTAATTTCCGTGAGGTCCGCTTCCGCACTTCGAGCATCTTTCTGATTCATGCGAGCGGTGGCATCGAAAAGATATCCTTCCGGGGATCGAGGCGCAATTTGCTTCAATTGAGCCGCAATTGTGTGAAGTCCCGACCAATCGCTTCTCTGAAGCGCGCTTTCTCCGAGCGCCCGCCATGCCTCGGACAGCGACGGACTCAAACGCACCGCTTCGCGAAATTCTTTGTCGGACTGCTGCCCTTTTCCCTGCTTTTGCCATGCCAGACCCATCTGGTAATGTGCGAAGGCGTTTTCAGAAGAAGCGCGCAGCGCCTTCTCCAACGTTTGCACACTCGCGTCTACCTTGCCTTGTTGCAGCTCAATTTCACCTTTGAGGACTAGCGCCTCGGCGTCCTGCGGCGCTCGCTTGAGAAGGTCATCGCTCAGTGAAGCCGCTTCGTCAATACGATGGTTCAGCACCAATAATTGAATGTAGGTCTTGCGGACCTGCAGGTCTTTCGGATGCTGCGTGGAAAGGGCAGAAAATTCCGCAGTGGCTTTGGCATTATCGCCCCGTCCCAAATAATAGTCGCCGAGCATGCGATACGCGGAGGGATCCTCGGATAATTGTTGTTTCGCGTCGGACAGGATTTTCTCCGCCAGCGAATCTTGGCCCTGGTTCATGTACACGGTAGCTAATGCTGCCCTCGGAATGGGATTCTTGGGATTTCGGGTGATGGCCGCTTGAAATTGCTCTGCGGAGGCATCCCAGCGATGCTGCTGTTCGTAGAAATTCCCGAGCGCCATGAATGACGCGATGTCGGCGGAGTCCAGAGAGACTGCTTTCTTGAAACTTTCCTCGGCTTGAGCGTTCTCCCCTGCAGCGACCTGCAGGCCCCCCAGATGAATGAAAACGCGAGACTGATCCGGTGACATCACCGTTGCGTCCCGGGCCTCCTGCACTGCTCCCTTCGAATCCCCGAGGGCGGCCTCTGAACTGGACAGCACTATTCGAGCATCCACGTTCTTCGGGCTGCTCTTGAGAATTAGCAATGCGCGATCTTTGGCGTCTTGGGCTTTCCCGCCGCGCAGGGTAAGTTCAGCGAGTTGCACTTGAGCAGGCCAGTTATCCGGTTGCAGTTCTACCGCCCGCGAGAGCTCTCCAAACGCGGCCGTCCAGCTCCCCAGCTTCAGCTGACACTGCGCCAACTTGTAGTGCGTCTGTGCATCGTGGGTGTCCAACTGCAGCGCCTGTCCGTAATAAATCATGGCCTCGGGATACTTGCCTTGGGCGAATTCACGATTTCCGCGGTCCATGGCTTTCTGTTTGCGGTCCGCGGGGTTCGAATTGCAGCAGTTGAGAAATGCGGCGGCTGAAAGAAAAAGAGCCAGAGCTATCCCGATGCGCCTGAAAAACACCATAAAGGACCTTCGCCCCAACCCAAGGCTCATAGTGAAATTTAGCCTCTCCCTTTAGCAAAGAGAAGAGCTAAATATGATCGCGGTTCTCAGGCCAGAACAAACTGGCTACAGCAAGCGTAAGAGGCACTTGCCCTGGGACAAATCAGGAGATAATGTGGCAGAAGAGTTCCACTCTAGGTTTGGCCGCACCGCCTAGCCACTTGTATCGAAGCGGATACGTCCAAGCTAAATATATGATATTATTGGTGTTAGTCGTTAATCGGTAGCGGACATAAGCGTTGCTGTCACCGTCGCGGTGGCAAGGCCCGTGCAACATACACGTGGTACAGGCACCACTCGCTGCGGGTATGCGGCACGATAGCAGTTCGGACCGGGATAAAAGAGTTACCAACGAGGTAGTCATATGGCTGTGAATGGGGAACTTGGCGCTGCGGATGCAAAACGGGTTTTGAGACGTTATTGGTGGATTGTGGCCATCAGCGCGGTTCTTCTGGGCACCGCTGGCCTGATCGCTGCCAAGATTTTACCCAAGCGCTATACGTCGACGACCATGGTGCTGGTAGAGCAGCCTTCGGTTCCGTCCGAGTATGTTAAACCGGTCGTTACCGAGGATTTGAATCACCGGCTGGCGACAATGCAGGAACAGATCTTGAGCCGCACCCGTCTGGAACCAACTATCGAAAAGTTTAATCTTTATGCTGCCGATAAAGGCAACGTGCATATAGACGACTTGGTGGAGAGACTTCGCTCCGCAATCACCATCAAGCCGGTGGAGGCCATGCAGGGCACCGGGCCGCATCAGTTGCCTGGATTTTATATTTCCGCGACATTTGAAAATCCTTTGCTGGCTCAGCAGATCTGCACCGAGATTACCTCCATGTTCCTGGAGCAGAACGCGCGCCAGACCGAACAGCAGGCCACTCGCACAACGAATTTCCTCGGTGAACAGTTGGCCGAAGCTAAGGCCAAGTTGGACGAGCAGGATGCGAAACTAGCGCAGTTCAAGCGCCAATATTTGGGGTCCCTGCCGGAAGAATCGCAAGCCAATCTCGGCATGCTGATGGGCATGAACACCCAGCTGGAAGCTAATACCCAAGCACTGAGCAGGGCGCAGCAAGACAAGGCTTTCAATGAGTCGCTGCTGGGCCAGGAGGAAGCCAACTGGAAAGCGCGACAAACCGGTGGCCAGAATCCAGAGACTGCCGATCAGCAGCTGATACTTCTGCAGGATCAATTGACTAATCTGTTGGCGCGCTATACACCCGATCACCCGGATGTGATCAAGACGCAGAATCAGATCGCCGAGCTGAAAAAGCGCATGGCTGAGCCAAGCAGGGTTCCGGTTCAGGCGGCGAACGCGCCCGCAACGCACGAGCCTCCGCAAGTTCAGCAGCTCCGAGCCAAGTTGCGACAAGACGACTTGAATATCGTCGACTTGACGCGTCAACAGGCGCAAATCCAGGCACAGACCCGCCAACTTCAGGGACGAGTCCAAGCAACTCCCATGGTTGAGCAGCAATACAAGGAAATGACCCGCAACTATCAGACGGCCTCGGCGTTTTACCAGGAGCTTTTGACGAAGAGCCAGAATTCCAATATGGCCAAGGATCTCGTTAACCAACAGGACAGCGAACAATTCAAGATTTATGATCCGCCCAGCCTTCCGGAAAAACCATCCTTTCCAAAAAAGACTTATTTTGTAGGCGGCGGTTTCGGTGGCGGTTTGATAATCGGACTCGGCATCTTGTTCTTGTTGGCCATGATGGACAAGACCATTCACACCGAGCGCGAAGTGGAACTTTGCCTGAAGCTGCCGGTCTTGACGGTGGTACCGACTCTGGCTGTGGCTGGATTGAACGGTAACCACGGCGTGGCCGGGCACAAAGAGCAAATTTTGAGCGGAGTTTAAGAGAAACCTACGAGGAAGCAATGAGCAGGATTCACGAAGCGTTAAAAAAGGCAGCTCAGGACAGGGCCGCGCAAGCGCCGGCGGCCGTGACGGCTGACCTGGTGGACAGCGCCGCCGAGATCCACCGCCATATCGAACCGGCCGAAGATCTGATGCGTGCCGAAAGGTTGCGCCTTGAGGCTCCCGATCCACGCTTCAGGGACACCAGGGTTTTGAACTACGAGGACCTGGTTAAACGCTGCACCCATCCGCTATGGACGCTGGACGCCCGAAACAGTGTTTTCGTTGGCGCCGATAGCGATCGCGTCGGCGCAGAGCGCTTTCGAACTCTGCGTTCCCGTTTGTACCAGATCGCTGGCGCTCAGCAATTGAAGAAATTATTGATTACCAGCAGTATTCCAGCGGAGGGCAAGACGTTTGTCGCCGCCAATCTCGCCCAATCCATCGTTCGCCAACCCGACCGGCGTGTCCTGTTGATCGATGCCGATTTGCGAGCTTCGAGGCTGCACCAAACCTTGGGAGCGCCCAGCGGGCCGGGACTTAGCGACTATTTGCTGGGAGAAGTAGACGAATACGCGGTCATTCAGAATGGACTGGAAGGCAATCTCTGTTTCATTCCAGGGGGCAAGCAAGTCGCCAATCCCAGCGAATTATTGCTGCGCGACAAAATGAAATCTCTACTGGACCAAATGGCCGAAGTATTCGACTGGATCATCATCGATTCACCGCCGGCGCTGCCCGTACACGACGCCAGTATGTTGGCCGATCAATGCGACGGAGTGTTGTTCGTTGTCCGGGCGGGAAGCACGGATTCGGAGATTGCCCAACGGGTGGCGGCGGAGTTCCGGGACAAGAATTTACTCGGAGTGGTTCTTAACCGCGTCGATTCAGCCGATACTTACAACAGCTACTATTATTATTACGGCGGAGATTCGGAAGGCGCTTCGGCGCGAAAGTAGCTCCCGTCATCAGATCGCGTAAAACCAACTCTGGTTTTACACTGCGTCCGCAGGCACTTTAGCCCCTTGTGGATCGCTTCGAGACTCCCCTCGTTGCAGCAGCCACAGAACCGGCACCAGCAGCAGCAATCCAATCACAAAAAAAACCACTCCACCCTCGCGGTGGAGATTGCCATAAAGAAATCCAGGATCCACATAGTTCGCCAGCAGTGTCAGCGTGACTATTCGGATTCCGTTTTTGATAATCATCACCACGATTCCGGCCAGCACCAGGGCGGTTTGTTTCCAGAAACTCTTCAAGAGAAAGTGGCCGGCCAAAATCGCGAGAACCAGCAGCGCGATGCTGGAACGGATGCCGCTGCATTCACGGGCAACTTCAATGCTGAAACGAGGAAGATGAAATACAAAACCTTCGCGGAGTACCGGAACCGGCGCCAGTGCAAAAAGCAAAGAAGTTATTTCGGCGGACCCTTTCTGCAAAAAGTACACCGCCTTACCCAGCGCCGCTTCCGGTAACGGGATAAACAGAAACAAAAATAACAACGGAAATCGCGCCGCCTTTACCGCTTCCCATCCAAA
>JBBSFG010000190.1:0-7555 GCA_038238965.1 Candidatus Acidiferrales bacterium
AATTGTCATGGCGCTCTCGGGCCTGCTGGCGGCCGGGTGTTCCTTCGGGACGCGCGCGGATGAAATGACTTCCACACTGATTGTGGGCGGTTCGCATATCGATATCACGGTGGAAGACGGCAAGAATGCCGTGCCTCAAGCCGATATGCTTGCGTGGGTACAAGCCGCGGCGGAATCCGTGGCGGGTTACTACGGCCGTTATCCTGTGCCGCACCTTACTCTGCGCATCATTCCTTTTTCGGGCCACGGCGTTCGCCACGGAATGACCTGGGGGATGCACGGGGGCTTGATAAAAATCGGGCTGGGAAGAGAAACGACGCGCGCCGAATTGATGGACGACTGGATGTTGACGCACGAGATGATTCACCTGGCGTTTCCTTCGGTGGCCGACGAGCATCACTGGATTGAGGAAGGCATTTCCACGTACGTGGAGCCCGTAGCGCGCATCCGCGCCAGCCACATGAAGGAAGAGCAAATGTGGGCCGACCTGATCAGGGATATGCCCAAAGGGCAGCCGCGAGATGGCGACGAGGGGCTGGATCATACGCATACGTGGGGACGGACGTATTGGGGTGGGGCGCTTTTTTGTTTCGACGCGGACGTGGAGATCCGGCGGCAAACGCAGAACAAAAAGGGCCTGCAGGACGCGCTGCGCGGGATTTTGGACGCGGGAGGCAACATCACCGAGGATTGGGATCTGACCAAGACGCTGAAGATTGGGGATAAGGCTACCGGCGTGACGGTGCTGAGCGATCTTTACAATCAAATGAAGGATCGTCCGGTGACGGTGGACCTGGCGGAGAAATGGAAATTTCTCGGAATCGAGTGGGATGGAAGTAGCGTCCACCTACGAGATGATACGCCGGGCGCATCGGCGCGGCGCTCGATCATGGGAGGCGACTCGGAAAGCCATCCAGTAGCGGTACTCGCAGGGCGCAAGATCGGTTCGTGATGGGTGGTCCCGACGGCTTCAAGTGGTTAGCCTCTGTCCGTGTTAGACACCGTTCTTTGGTGCCGGTTGTGAATTAGTTACCCCCACCTGGTGAGCTGATCGTGTCATGATTTAGTAGTGATTTGCGAGCCCGAGCAGGGTCGAACTTCCCCGACTGGGTTTTAGCCGCTCAAATACAGGCTATATCCACCCTGTCCCAAACCCTCTGATAAACCTAGATCGAATCTTGGTCTTGATCCCAACCAGACCGCCACGTTACCCGTCGTCTACCCCTGTACTAATTTGAAACAGCACCGCTTTTCGGCGGGTGACAGGGGCTTGGCAGGGGAAAACACTGTGAGCCTATGGCAAGAGTACCGGTACCTCTAGAACCACTACTATTGGTCCGTAATTCCGCGACAGTTTCGCGCGAGATTGCAGGAGAGACCATAGTTGTGCCGATCTGCGCCGGAGTAGGCGACATGGAAGCGGTGTACACCTTCAACGAGGTAGGCGGCCAGCTATGGCGGCTACTGGCGGAAGCCCGGGCGGCGGAAGATCTGGTCGAGTGGGTGAGCCAGAACTTCAATGTTGGCACGGAGGTAGCTGAAGCCGATGTGCATGCCTTTCTGGACGACCTAAGGGAGATCGGGTTGATCGATGCGGTGGGATTGTTTGGGGAAAAACGGGGCAATGAGGCGCGGGAAAAGAAATTGAGTTTGGCAAGGTAGGCGAGGCGATAGTGCAGACGGTCAACTACGGAGAATTCAGCGGCGGAGTGCACAAGCGGTACTCCGGGAAGCGCGCGCCGATGGACGTGTCCATCGAAGTGACGCGGCGATGCCCGCTCGATTGCCTGCACTGCTACAACAACCTGCCGATGGGCGACCTGGTAGCGCGCGCGGCGGAGCTGACGTTTGACGAGCATGTCCGGCTGCTGGATGAGTTGGTGGCCGCGGGCACGCTATGGATTCTGTATTCGGGCGGCGAGATTTTTGCGCGCAAGGATTTTCTGGAGATTTATACCGAAGCGAAGAAGCGCGGATTTCTGATTACGCTGTTCACCAATGGAACGCTGATCAATGAGCGAGTGGCGGACCACCTGGCGAAATACCGGCCGTTTTCGATTGAAATCACGTTATACGGCGCGACGCGCGGGACGTACGACGCGCTGACGCAGAAGCCCGGCTCTTATGATCGTTGCATGCGCGGGATTCAACTGTTGCTGGAGCGGAATCTGCCGCTGAAGCTGAAGACGGTGCCGACGACCATTAACCAGCACGAAGTTTACGCGATGAAGCACCTGGCCGAATCGCTGGGCGTGGAATTCAAGTTCGACCCGCTGATCAACCCGCGCATCGATTGCTCGCAGAGTCCTTTGGCGGTGCGGCTGTCGCCAGAGCAGGTGGTGGCGCTGGAATTCCGCGACGCCACACGCAAAGAGGAGTACCGGCGGCTGGCGAAAGACGACCTCGCGGCGCCCGCGAAGGAAGCGCAGCCAGAGAATCATCGCTATTCGTGCGGCGGCGGAGTGAACGGGTGCGCGGTGGATCCCACGGGGAAGATGACCATCTGCGTGATTTCGCATCAGCAGGGCTATGACATTCGCAAGGGCAGCTTCACGGAAGGCTGGAACGGGCCGCTGCACGAAATACGAACGCAGCAGCGCACGCGAGCGACGATTTGCGATGGTTGCAAGATTCAGTCGCTGTGCAGCATGTGCCCAGCGAACGGCGAACTTGAGAATGGCGACCCGGAGTCGCCGGTGGATTTTCTGTGCCAAGTGGCGCACCTGCGAGCCTACACACTGGGCTACGCGGTTCCCGGACATGACACGCACGACGCCAGTTGCCCGAATTGCGAAGGCGGAGGCAATCACCTGGCGCTGCTGGAGGCGGCGGGACGGATCGACGTGCAGGAAGCGGAAATCGATTTGGTGCTGGAAGGCGGGCCCACTTCGCCCGTCTTGAATGTTTTGCAAACTGCTGGGGGATGCCGCAGCGGCGGATGCAACGCCTGCACGGCCGTCCATGCTTGAGAGAAAGACGGGCCCGATGGAACTGAAAGAGCAGCCAAATTCTGTGACGACGCACAATTATGAGCCTCCCAAGGTGATGCGGGTAAGTTTGCGTCCCGAAGAGGCGGTGCTGGGACACTGCAAAGTTTCGGGATCGGCCGGTCCGGTTTCGTCGTCCTGCCGCGGGGCAGTCACCTGCAGAAGTATCGGGTCCTGAACGTTCATGGCGATGGCTACTCTTCAGACAACGGAGTTGTCCGCGCATGGTTGCAATGCCGAGCAACATTCGAGGATCGGCGCTGCTTCAATGGAAGAGACCTGCAAGAACGCGGGCGGCGAAGAATCGAGTTCGCCTGTTGGTGTCGCGAACCAAATCGCCTATGAAATTGGGGGAATTTCATTCGGAATGATTTCGGATGACGTTCTGCTGACGCTTGATCCCGGGGTAATCGAGTTCGCGGTGGAAGCCGGCAGGTTTGGAAATTGCGACATAAACATACGCGTCTCGTTTGTAAATCAATTGCGGGCGCCAGAGCGCAAGCCGCTTTTTCACTCGGGCGGGTTGTGGTCGCTGTTCGAAGAGAGCTTTGAAGGGTGCGAGGGGTACCGGCTGAATTTTCAGCGCAGTTTCCCGGGGGAGACGCCGTATAAGACGGCGTGGTTCGACCGCAGTTTTACAACCGGGCATTTACAGCTTTCGCGATTGTTTTTTAAAGAAGATTGTCGGACGTATCCGCTGGAATACCCGCTGGACGAAGTGTTGATGATTCACCGGCTTGGTTGCGGGCAGGGGCTGGAAGTGCACGGGGTTGGAATTGTTGATGAAGCGGGACGCGGGCATCTGTTTCTGGGGCATTCGGGAGCGGGGAAGAGCACGACCGCGCGTTTGTGGATTGGGCAACCGGGAGTGCGCATCCTGAGCGATGATCGCATCGTATTGCGGCGGGAGAACGGGCACGTGCGCATGTATGGAACACCGTGGCATGGCGACGCGGGAATTTCGTCCGCGGATTTCGCAGCGGTGACGAATATTTATTTTCTGGAGCAGTACGGGCACAACGAAATTCTGAGCATGGCGCCGGGATTTGCGGCAGCAGAGCTGTTTGCGCGGAGCTTCGTGCCGCGGCATGGAGTGGAGGGGTTGGAGTTTGCGCTGAGCTTCATTGAGAGTGTCACGAAAGAAATACCGTGCAGCCTTTTTCGCTTCGTTCCGCAACAAAGCGCAGTGGAGGCGATTCGCCATGCGCGCGATTGAGACGGTTACGAGGCGGGATTCGGGCAAGTTTGGCGCGGTGTGCCGCGAACTACTGGGGAGAGGCTTGAGCGTGCGCTTTCGGGCCGAGGGAGCCAGCATGCGACCCAACATTTTGGAAGGCGACGCGATGGTGGTGGCGCCGGTGTCGAATTTTGGAGTGCATCGCGGAGACGTGGTGCTTACAGAGGGCGAGAGCGGATTGAAGTCGCACCGGGTGGTGGAGTTTAGCGATGCGACAGGCACGGTGGTGACGCGTGGAGATTCCGGGCAGGAAAACGATCCGCCTACTAACGAAGCGTTGGGGAAAATTATTGTTGTGGAGCGCGAGGGGCGAGCGAGACAGGCCAGCGGGTTTGGTGCGCGCGTCGCGGCGAAGTCAAACTCGGCATGGTATCGCGCAAAAATGTCGTTCTGGAATCGCACCGCCCGATTCGTCAGTTACATTTTCCCCGCTTCGTTGCTGCTCTTTTTCTGTCTGGTCGCTTCAGTATCGCCGGCTTCTGCCGCAGCCGATCTGGCCATCACAGAAACTGCCTCCCCGGGTCTCGTCGCTCCCGGTGGTGCCATCACCTATTCCATTACAGTCATCAACAATGGCGGCAGCGGTAGCGGTTCAGCCACCACACCCAAGTGGGTGCACACTTTTCCCGGCACGGTTAGTTTTACCTCCTTCACCAAGCCGGCGGGATGGAATTGTACCAATAACGCCACCACAGTCACCTGCACTGACGGCTCTAACATGGCGAGCGGCGCAAACGCTAGCTTCACGCTGGTTTTGACCGTGGGTGCCGGCACTGCCGGTGAAACCCCCGTCGCCGGTTCCGTAACCGTAAGTTCCTCGACCAGCGATCCGGACTCGTCGAACAACACCGCGACCAACAGCGTAACCGTCACCGCGGCCGACCTGGCCATCACACAAGCAGCAAGCCCCACGACCGTCTCGCCAAGTGGCACGATTTCCTACACCGTGAATGTGACCAACAACGGCCCATCCACTGCCGCTGCCCCGGTGTTTACTGAGGCCACGCCTACCAATACAACTTTTTCTTCGGTAACGGCGGCTTCTGGGTGGACGTGTACCAATCCGCTGGTTGGCGGCACGGGCACGATTACTTGTACGGATGGAACGAGTCTGCTGAATACGGGAACGGCGACGTTTACGGTGGTTGTCACGGTAAACGCCGGAGCGGCGGACGCGTCGACAATTTCTGCTTCAGCGAACATTGCCTCGACCACCATGGACAACACTCCCGGCAACAACACGGCGACCAGCTTGGTTACGGTTACGGCGCCCGCGGACCTGGCCATTTCGCAGACGGCTTCGGCACCGGTGGTGGCGGCGGGCACGAACGTGGTTTATACCGTGGTGGTAACTAACAACGGGCCTAACCAGTCGCAAACCGCGGTGTTCTACGAAAATATTCCGGCAAATACGACATTTCAATCCATCGGGACGGTTCCTACGGGCTGGACGTGTACGACGCCGGCAGTGAATGGGACAACGCCGATCAATTGCACGATCGCGAGCCTGACGAATGGGGGCACGGCAACATTTACGGTGACTCTGAAGGTGGCCGGAGGAACCGCAGCTGAAACGGTCATTCAAAACGTGACGAGCGTGACGTCCAACTCCACCAGCGATCCGGCTGCGTCCAATAATACGTCCACGACGACCACGCTGGTGGGAATTACCGGGGACGCGGATCTGCAACTGACGTTGTCGGCATCGCCGGCGCCGGTTTTCGTTTCGAGTCCGTTGGTGTACACCGTGGCGGTGCAGAATCTTGGGGTCGCCAATGCGACCACGGCGACGATTACAAATACAATTCCGGCGACGGCAACATTTGTTTCCGCGAGTGCGAGCCAGGGCACTTGTTCGCAAAGCGCGGGCGTGGTCACGTGCAATCTGGGCACGTTGAACGCAGGAGTAACAGCGACGGCAACCATTTCGGTGACTGCTCCGGGCACGTCGACTTCTCTTAGCGATACGGCGAGCACTACTTCCGCAGTGACGGATCCGTTCCTTTCGAATAACTCAGCGACGCTGGTGACTTTCGTACAGCCGCTTTCGTGCGGCACACCCGCGCGCGACGGCGCGGGCGGGACACTGGCGGGAAATGTGAATACGTACTATGCGCCGAGCGCGCCGGTGGTGCTGGCACCGGGAGCGAAGACGGTGACGTTGAGCGCGGCGTCGGGCTCCGCGACGCCAATTGCGAATGGGGACTTATTGCTGGTCATCCAGATGCAGGATGCGGGCATCAATTCGACCAATACGGGCGCGTATGGCGACGCGACACCGGGCGACCCGGCGACGGGCTATTCAAGAGCGAACAGCGCCGGACAGCATGAATTTGTTACGGCAACGAGCGCGCTTTCGACTGCGGGAGGTGTGCTGACTTTTGCAGGAGCGGGGCCGGGCGGTGGACTACTCAATACCTACACTGCGGCGGATTACGCGGCGGGAATTCAGGGCAAGCGCACGTTCCAAGTGATCCGCGTGCCGCAATATCAATCGGCGACGCTGAGCTCCACACTTGCGCCCATTGCGTGGAACGGAACGCTAGGCGGAGTGCTGGCGATCGACGTCGCCGGCCAACTGACTTTGGGGGGCACGGTGAGCGCGGATGCCTTGGGATTTCGAGGCGGTGGCGGGCGTACATTGACAGGCGGAACGGGAGCTTCTCAGACGGATTACGTAACGCTGGCGACGTTTGGGGCAAATGGTTCCAAGGGCGAGGGCATTGCGGGGACTCCGCGTTACCTAGTCAATGCAGCGTTAAGCGCACTGATCGACACGGCTACGGAAGGGCTGCCGAACGGCAGTTACGCGCGAGGCGCGCCAGGAAACGCGGGAGGCGGCGGCACGGACGCGAATCCTGCCTCTAACGATGAAAACTCTGGAGGGGGCGGCGGCGGAAACGGCAGCGGCGGCGGAAACGGCGGATACGCGTGGAACACCGCGTCACTGGGCAACGGCTTTGGCGGCTCGCCATTTCCCGGGTCAGTGAGCAGCCTGATTATGGGCGGCGGCGGTGGCGCGGGGACTACGAATAACGGCACGGCCGATCCGACGAACAGCAATCCTTCGGGGATCAACAGCAGCGGCGCGGCGGGCGGCGGGATCATCATCATTCATGCAGGGACGGTGGTGGGGACGGGAACCATTAGCGCCAACGGTCAAAAGGCGCTGAACGTACTGAATGACGGCGCGGGCGGCGGCGGAGCGGGCGGCTCCATTGAGTTGCTGACTCTTTCCGGCGGAATTTCGGGCGCAACATTGCGCGCCAATGGGGGCGACGGGGGCAACACGTGGTTGGCGCAAACGCCGGGCGCAACCTATCCAGGACAG
>JBBSFG010000191.1:0-7550 GCA_038238965.1 Candidatus Acidiferrales bacterium
GACTATCCTCGCGCCATCGCCACGCTTCATAGGCTTGCGGAGTCTGATTCAACGCTTCTTAAAATCCATTATTATACGGGGCAGGCATATATCCGTAGCGAACGTTGGCCAGAGGCTGAACAGGAATTTCAGCGAGAACTCATTCTTGCGCCTGACGACGCCGAGGCAAAGTACAATCTTGGCTTTGTAAATGTGCAGCAATCCAAAATCGACGAGGGCATTAAACTATTCCAAGAGGTGATTTCCGCCCATCCCGACCACTCTAATGCCCACTATCAATTGGGGAAAATACTTTTGGATCGCGGGAACTTGAAGGATGCCGTCGACCATCTGGAAATTGCCGCTCGCCTTAGCCCGCAAACTGACTACGTTCACTACCAGCTGCAATCTGCGTACAGGAAAGAATCACGGATCGCCGACGCGGACCGGGAAATGGAACTGTACAAGGAACTAAAGGCCAAGCAACGGCCACAACTAGCGTCGCGGCCTCAAAGCCCCTAAATCTAGGTTGATCGGAAACCAATTGAATAAGCGGCGCTCCGCATGCTATTTGAAATCGCTTGTCCTCATGCTCCTCGCAGTCCATATAGCACGAGCGCAAGGAGGGCATCCGCAGCCCCCTCCTCCTCCTCCTGGAGCCAAAGCCGCCAAATGCAGCGGCCATCCCGTGCCGCAACTGGAAGACATCACCTCAAAAACCGGAATCACCTTTAAGCACACCGCCGATCCCGCCAAAAAATACATCGTGGAGTCCATGAGCGGCGGCGTAATCATCCTGGATTACGATCGCGACGGCTGGCCCGATATCTATTTCACCAACGCTCCCACCGTGGAGATGGCTGTGAAAGGTCAGAAAAGCCGCGGCGCGCTCTATCACAATAATCACGACGGAACCTTCAAAGACGTCACCGAGAAATCCGGCTTGACCGCTTCCTGCTTTGCCATGGGCGGCGCCGTCGGTGATTACGACAACGATGGCTGGCCCGACCTGTATCTCACCTGCCTCGGCGGCAACGTGCTTTACCACAATAATGGCGACAGCACCTTTACCGATGTCACCGCCAAGGCCGGCGTCGCCGATGGCCGCTGGTCCACCGGTGCAGCCTTCGGCGACTACGACGGAGACGGCTTCGTCGATCTGATGGTCGCCAACTATGTCGATTTTCGTCTGAACGACCTTCCCGGTTTTGGCAGTTCGCCCAATTGCAAATATCGCGGCATCGATGTGCAGTGCGGACCGCGCGGTCTCAAGGGCGCCGGCGATTCGCTGTTTCACAATAATGGCGACGGGACGTTTACCGATGTCTCCAAAGGCTCCGGCGTCGAAGACGTCAGCGGCTATTACGGAATGACCGTCATCTGGTCCGACTTCAATAACTCCGGCCGTCCGGACATCTACATCGCCAACGACTCCACGCCCAAATTTCTCTACAAAAATCTCGGCA
Source organism: Candidatus Acidiferrales bacterium (assembly GCA_038238965.1). GTDB lineage: Bacteria > Acidobacteriota > Terriglobia > Acidiferrales > UBA7541 > Acidiferrum. The sequence goes on from JBBSFG010000191.1 coordinate 1,446, forward strand.
ACGGAAAATTCAAAGACATCGGCCTCGAAAGCGGTACCGCCGTCAGCGAAGATGGCTCCGAACAGGCGTCCATGGGCATCGCCATTGGCGATTATCTGCACACTGGGCGGCCTTCGCTCTACGTCACCAATTTTACCGATGAAAACGATCTGCTCTATCGCAACGATGGCAACTGGAATTTTACCGATGTCTCCTACCCCTCGGGGCTGGCCCTTCCTTCGCTGCCGTTCGTCAAATGGGGCACCGCTTTTGTCGACCTCGACAATGACGGCTGGCTGGATCTCATCACCGTCAGCGGCCACGTCTATCCGCAGGTGGATACCTTGCCGTCCGGTGCGCGCTACCGCCAGCCCAAGTTGCTGCTGCTCAATCGGAAAGACGGCACATTTTGCGATGCCAGCGATGAAGCCGGCCCGGCGCTCAAAGAAAATCACGTTTCGCGCGGCCTCGCGGTCGCTGATTTATTCAACGATGGGAATATGGATGTCGTAATCGGCGATATTGACGGCGGTCCCATGATCCTCAGAAATCATGGCATCCCCGGGCGCCATTGGGTGAGCTTTGAACTGGCCGGCACAAAAAGCAATCGACTGGCCCTCAATGCGCGTATCAAGATTGTCGCCGCCGGCGTCACTCAGACGGAAGAAATTCACAGCGGCGGCAGCTACCTCTCTCAAAACGACCTGCGCGTGCATTTTGGTTTGGCGGCCGCCAAAAAAATCGACAGCGTGGAAATCCGCTGGGCTTCCGGAAAAGTGGAAACCCTCGGGGAGTTAGCTGCGGACCAATACTATTCCGTTCTGGAAGGCCAAGGGATTGTGCCCGCCGAGCGCATCCGTCCAGCGCCCGCAAACGTCCGCGCCGCGCCCGCAAAGCCCTGATAAAAATTTAACCCTTGCTCAGCCCCTGGCGCGGTCTTTCACCTGTTTGGCTAACTTCTCGATCTCTTTGGCTTTTTTCACCACCGAAATCGACAGCGTGGATGTTACATCTGATTTTTGAACCTGTTCTCGCAACTCGCCAATCAATTGGTAAAGCCTTTCGACATCCGCTTTTACTTCAGCCTGATTCTGTCGGTCCACTGTTCTCTTGTCGGGCTGCTTAGGGCCCGGGCCATTCATGCCTTGAGGAAACTTTGGGTCAGGCGCGTTCGGGGAAGGTATCGGTTGCGGCGCGCGTTGCGGTCGAGAGTGAAGACCGGATGCACCCAGCAATACCACACCGGCGACAACCGCCAGAGCCAAGCTACGATGTGAACAGGACATAGAGCCTCCTTGCGGCAGAAGAAATTATGTCCAAAGCTTATCCCGCATTTTTACTGATGGCCAGCCTCGATTTCTTGTTTACCCTGAGCCCTAGCCAGCAGGCAAGGGCGAACGAGCGGCCCCGCGCAGTGAGGGAATCTCTTCGATCGCTCGCGTCAGCCTAGCGCCGTCACGTGCCGCCGGCACCCGCCGTCTTTACACAAAAATGTTCTCGCGATACAGTCCCTCCTGCGATTGCCACACTCGTGAAGCTGTGCACTCTGTGAAGAAATTAAAATCGTCGCCCCTGAAGCAATTTTGCGGTGTCATTTTTATTACCGCTCCACTTCTTTTCCTGTGGCTCGCGGCCAGCCCAAGAACGTTCAGCGCTTCGCCGCAAACAAAAATCACCGGCTTTTCGCCGTCCCACGCCGTTGATCAGGCCAAACTTGAAGACCGGTTAAAAGCTTCCATCTCCACCGACGAAATTCGCAAGCTGCACCGCTATTTCACCTCCATTCCTCATCCCGCCGGCTCAACCCACGATTACGAAGTGGCGCAATATATTGCTGAACAGTGGAAGAAGCAGGGACTCGAAGACGTGGTCATTTGGCAGTACGACGTGCTTGGCACCAACCCCGTCTCTACCAGCCTCGAAATGGTAGCGCCCACCCACTATCAGGCAGTCCTTCGCGAAGCCGCGTACGATGTCGATCCCGACACGAAAAATCCCGAAGTCGCCAGCGCCTGGATGGGCTATTCCGCCAGCGGAGAAGTCACCGCGCCCGTTGTTTACGCGCACAGCGGTAACCCGGAAGACTATGAATTGCTGCGCAAAAATGGCATCGACGTAAAGGGCAAGATTGTTCTGGTGCGTTACTCCAATCCCTACAGCTATCGTGGATTCAAAGCGCTCACCGCCGAACAAAATGGCGTCGCCGCATTGTTGATCTATTCCGATCCCGCCGAAGATGGCTACGCGCAAGGCAAGGTTTTCCCCGATGGACCTTGGGGTCCGGAAACGCACATTCAGCGCGGAGCCATCACCTATGACTTCATCGTTCCGGGCGATCCGCTTACTCCTGGATGGGCTTCCGTCCCGGGCGCAAAACGCATTCCCGAAAGCGAGGCGCGTTCTCTTCCGCATCTCGTAGCCATGCCGCTGTCCTGGCATGATGCGAAACCTTTACTCGAAAATATGGACGGCCCCATTGCACCGAAAGACTGGCAGGGCGCTCTTCCGATCAAGTATCGCTTTACCGGTACCGTCCAGGCTCACCTCAAGGTGCAGATGGACAATTCCACTCAGCCTTATTACGTCGTTGAGGCGCGCATTCGGGGCGCGGAATTTCCCGATGAATGGGTGCTCCTCGGAAATCACCACGACGCCTGGGAGTACGGTGGTGTAGATCCGAGCAGCGGCACTGCCTCCATGCTGGAGCTGACTCGCGCCTTCGGCAACATGTTGAAAGCCGGCACCCGGCCCCGGCGCACGCTGGTGTTCTGCAGTTGGGATGGCGAAGAAATCGCGTTGACCGGCTCTACGGAGTGGGGCGAACAGTTCGCCGACGAGCTTCGAAAGAAACTGGTCGCCTACATCAACGTGGATTCCTCCGCTTCCGGTCCCAATCTCGACGGCGGCGCGGTCGGCTCGCTCGCACCCCTGCTGGTGGAAACCACCTATTCCATCGCCGATCCCGGCGGCACGAGCCTGCACGATGCCTGGCTGAAATCCACCGTCGCTGCGCGAAAAGACGAAAAAGAAGCCCAGCCCGCGAAGGACGACAACCTGGTCAACACTCGCATTGGCAGCGGCTCCGATCACACCGTGTTCCTGAATTTTCTCGGCCGCCCGGTGATCACTCTCCAGTTCGACGGTCCTTACGGCGTGTATCACTCGATGTACGACGATTTTTACTGGATGAATCATTTCGGCGATCCCGGTTATCGGTATCACGCCACCATGTCCCGGCTGTGGGGAGTAACCGCGTTGCGATTGGCGCAAGCGGATGTCTTGCCCTTCGATTTTGAATTCTATGGGAAGACTCTGGGCAGCTTCATCGACGACTTGAAGAAAAGTCCTCATTACGACGCGCAAAAAATCAATCTTGAAGGTCTGCGGAAGCGTGCCGCGGATTTCGAAGCCGCCGGCGCCAGTGTGAGGAAATTACTCGAGCGCCAAGTCGCCGCTGGAAAAATGGACCATCCATCCGCCGAGCGCTACAACCACTCCATTCTGCAAGTCGAAAGCAACTGGCTGAATCCCGACGGCATTCCCGGTCGCCCGTGGTTCAAGCATCTGCTTTATTGCGCGCGCTACACCTACGCCCACTTGGAGTTACCCGGCCTGACAGAGGCCGTCGAAGCGCAAAAATGGGACGAAGCACAACGCCAGTCCGAAATTCTGGGCCGCGCCATCGACTCCAACATCGCGTTGCTCCGCCAGATGGAAAAGGAATTGCAGCACTAGTCGCCGCGCGCGTTTACTTTGATTTAATTAAATCGATTTAATGCTAACTATGGTGCCACTCGTACCATCACCACATCGTGCGACGGCACTTTAGCGCTGTATTTTTTCGTGAATGTTCCTGCATCTTTCTTGCGCCACAAATCCCTCACCGTCGCCGGCAATTTTGCCGGATAGCCCAGCGCTTCCCACTTCGCCGATATTTCCGCCTCCATCGCTCCGCGATTGAAGAGCACCACCGCGCGGCTCCCGTCGTGCAATTGCTTCACCCATACCTCCAAGTCGCCATCTTTCGCCACTCGCCGCGCCTGCATTCCCAAAACATCTTGATTCACCGCCAGCACCTCCGCGTTGGTCAAAATGTTTTTGATTTCCGGCGTCATATTGTTCAAATCGTTCCCGGCGATCAGCGGTGCAGCTAGCATGCTCCACAAACTGAAGTGTGACCGGTATTCCGCGGTGGTCATTCCTCCGTTTCCCACTTCCAGCATGTCGGGATCGTTCCAGTGTCCCGGCCCCGCGAACGATTCCAACCCCACCTGCTGGTCAAGAATAATCAGCCAGCCCGTCGACCATTCTTTTTTGCAATCCCAGCAATCGTAAATGTCTCCCGTCGTTCGCCACAGGTTGCCGACGTCCTTGGCCCACAGCCACGGTTTACTTTTCCCCCATTCGCACATGCTGAAAACGATCGCCCGTCCCGAAGCTTTCAGCGCGTTATGCATGACCGTGTACGCCGCTTCGGCATTTTCGGTATCCGTGCTGCACCAGTCGTATTTCAAATAGTCCACTCCCCACGCCGCATACTGCCGGGCGTCCTGGAATTCGTAGCCCCGGCTACCCGGGCGCCCCGCGCATGTTTTTGTGCCGGCATCCGAATACAAGCCAAATTTTAATCCTTTGCCGTGAACATAATCGGCCAGCGCTTTCATCCCTGATGAAAATCGCTGTGGATCCGGCAAGATATTTCCATTCTCGTCGCGCCCCACTTGCCAGCAATCGTCGATCACCACGTATTGATATCCCGCGTCGCGCATACCGCTGCTTACCATCGCATCCGCAGCATCTCGGATGAGCTGTTCGCCCACGTTGCAGCCAAATTTGTTCCAGCTGTTCCATCCCATCGGTGGCGTCAGCGCCAATCCGTCAGCGGCAGCCACCGCGCAATGCGGCGCAGATAGCGAAGCGCACAAAATAAAACTCAATACACATATCCGGCTCACTGATGTATGCACGTCGATTCTCCTGACCTGTGGAAGCTTATGGAGGTAACATTCTAGTGGTTGTCGTGCAACGTCCCACGCTTTTTTTCGCCAGGAATTTGCGGTCGTACGGGAAAACCGTCAGCGGCTCAAGTAAAAAGGGAAAACGATAACGATCATGCCGAAAAAAGCGGGCTCCCCAGCACGAATTGTTGCGCGCATTGTCGCGCCCAACCTGTTGCTGATCGCGTTTGTGTGTTTCGCCCTGTTCCCTCGCGCCTTTGCCGCTGAAACTGGATCAAGCCGGAACTGGATCGCTTCGTGGACCACCTCCAACGCCGATCTATCCAATCCGGTCATGCAATCGCTCGCTGCTCACGACGTCACGGAATTCAACAATCAGACATTTCGCGGCATCGTACGCACCACCATCGGCGGTCGCGCTATTCGCATTCGTCTGGCCAATACTTTCGGCTCAGGCCCCGTCACGTTTGACGCCGTCTTTGCAGGCCTCCAAAAAAAGGGCGCCTCGTTGGTCGACGGCTCAAACCACGCGGTCACCTTTGGCGGCGCAAAGAGCGTCACGCTCCCCGAAGGCAGCGATGCGTTGAGCGATGAAATTCCTCTCGCGGTTACCTTACAACAAAATGTTTCCATCAGTTTGTACACCGCGAAGCCCACCGGCCCGGCGACTGTCCATCGCTCCGCTTTCCAGACCAACTATGTATCCGGCGCCGGAAATTTCGCCGCGGCCGAAACCGGCCAGCAATTCACCAAGACGACGGGCTCCTGGTATTTCCTCGCGGAGCTGGATGTTCTCGCATCCCGCGAAGCGGCAGGCGCTATCGTGGCCCTCGGCGATTCCATTACCGACGGATCCTCTTCGCCATCGGACGCCTATCAGCGTTGGACGGATTTTTTAGCGCGACGCCTGGTCACTAATCAATCAAAGCAAACGCTGGCTGTGCTGAACGCCGGCATCGGCGGGAATCGTGTGCTCAGCAGTTCGCCGTGCTACGGCGAAAATGCCCTCGCTCGACTGGATCGCGACGTGTTCGCGCCCGCCGGAGTGCGTAGCGTCATCCTCTTTGAAGGCACCAACGACATCGGCCAGCCGGACACTCACGCGGATGCTCAATCCGTTCCGTGCCTTGCGCGCACGCACATTTCCGCCAAAGATCTGATCGCCGGC
>JBBSFG010000192.1:0-7500 GCA_038238965.1 Candidatus Acidiferrales bacterium
GCAGCGCATCAATCTTGGCTTTGCCCGCGGTATCGTGTTCGTGATCGGGATTCGCCAAATAGCTGTCTTGCTCTAGCGCCAACTCGCGTTTCCCGAGATCCGCATCTTTCTCCGCGTCGGCTATCGATTCCTTTAGCCCTGCGATTTCGGCGTCATCTGTCGCAGCAGGAGTGACTGTCGGATCCGCCACCGCGGGGGTTTCCTTGGCAGTGGCCACTGCCCCCGGTGCCGGCGGCTGCGTTTCCAGCTTCGCGGGAGCGTCCACTGTCAGTCCCTGTTGGCCTGGTTTCACATTTTTCTTCTCCAGGTCGTCGTCGGTGATTACCTTGGAAGGCTTGGTGGCGTTTTTTGCCTGTTCGCGGGAACGGCGAGCAGCGTCCGAGATGGATTGCGATTGCGTATCGGAAGTCGATTGTTCCTGCGCGGGCCACGCGTGGCGCGGCGAGGCCTGCACGCATAGCGCTGCCGCGAAGAGCACCGGCACGGCAATCATCAGTTTTGAAGCTCCACTCATTGATTTTCGGCCTGACATTTCTTCACCTCATGCCGGTCAAATCGTCGAAGCTCCACGATACCCCGAACCGCGGTCCGCGCCAATTTTCCTGCGCCGCGGCCGTGCGAATTAGGTAACGCCTTACGGCACTCGCGGCATCTTATATTGGCAGCAGACAGCTGTGACCGGTTGCTGTCAGGGGTTCAATGTCGAAATCAGTACTCTTTTCCACGGTACTTTTGTTTCTCGCGTGCGGCGCCAATAGCCTGAATGGTCAGCAACGCCTTTTGCTGGCAGAAACGGACACCGCCACCGCGCAAGGCATCTCGAATTCGGCTCCGAAACTCGACATCCGCGCCCAGCATCATTTCTGGGACCGCGAAAACGGCCTGCTGTTTACCGGCGTAGCCGCTTCGCGTACTTTGGACTACTTCTCGACCCTCAACTTTCGCCGCCGCGGCCACCAGGAGATCTTTTTGACCAACGAAGCCGTCGACAATCACGCCGGCTTTGCCTTTATCGAGGCCGGCGCCACCGGAGTCTCTATTGGAGCCTCTTATCTCTTCCATCGCTACGGCCACCACAGACTGGAGCGTTGGACGTCCATCGTGCACATCGGACTCGCTACCAGCGGCGCGGTGCGAAATTACTCTCTCCAGACCGTCCATCCGGTCGGTGCTGTGCGGCCCTGATCCTCATTCGCCTCCACATTCCCGCTATCCTATTGCGAAACAACTCGTCCAACTTTCTCTGCGCTCTCTTTCCCCGGCGCTTATTGCGTAACCGGCTGGCGTGCGGCATACTCGCCGCGCGTGCAGTATTTTTTTGCACGGGCTTCATTGTTCTACGCGAGGAGGTCTTATGAAGCGGTGTGTCTACACTCACCGTTTCGCCGGTTTTTTGCTGCTGGTGCTGTGTTGCGCGGCGGCATGCCGGTCCTCGCAAAGCGGCGATCCCTCCCGTTCTGCCAAGGCCGCCGAAAGTTCTCTTCAGACTGGCTCCGCTCCTTCATCCACCTCCCGGCAGTCGTCCTCGCATAGCCAACCAGAAACCGATCAGTACACTCTTTCCCGCGAACGCTACGAAAAGGCCGTCTCGTACTCGCGCATCGGCTACACCCTGTATTTTGTTTCCTATTTTCTTGGTGCTCTCGTTCTTCTGCTGATTCTGCGCCTGGGCGTGGCGGTAAAGTTCCGCGATATCGCTGAATCCGTCAGCGACAAAAAATGGATTCAAGGCTTCGTTTTTGTTCCCATGTTGATTCTCGCGATAGATTTGTTCGATCTACCGCTGCGCATTTACTGGCACGCCCTCTCCTTACGCTACGAGCAGTCCGTGCAGCACTGGGGCTCCTGGCTGGTGGACTGGCTGAAAGGGGAAGCATTGGGTTTGGGACTGGCCATCCTCCTGGTCACGGTTCTGTACATCGCCATGCGCAGGAGTCCCCGGCGTTGGTGGTTCTATTCCTGGCTGGCATCGCTCCTGTTGCTTCTTTTTTTATTTTTCATCAGTCCCTGGTTCATCGATCCGCTGTTCAATCACTTTGAGCCGCTGGCCAACCAGCATCCGCAACTGGTGTCCTCCATCGAAAATCTCACGCAGCGCGCTGGCGTTCCCATCCCCGCCGATCGTATTTTCCTGATGCGTGCCAGCGAGAAAACCAACGCCATCAACGCCTACGTCACCGGTATAGGCGCTTCCAAGCGCGTCGTCATGTGGGACACCACCATCGCCAAGACCACCGGTGACGAAGCGCTCTTCATCGTGGGCCACGAGCTCGGTCACTACGTATTGGGACACGTGGCCACCGGTTTTTTATTTTTTGCCTTCTCTCTGTTTCTCGCTTCCTATATCCTGTTTCGCACGCTGCACTGGTCGCTGCATCGCTGGGGCGCCGACTGGAGAATCTACGGTCCCGAAGACTGGGCTTCTCTCGCGGTCATTCTGTTGTTCCTCCAGATCCTGACCTTCGTTTCTTCGCCGGTGGCCAACGGCTTCAGCCGTATGCAGGAACATGCTGCCGATGTCTACGGCCTGGAAATTATTCACGGCATCGTGCCCAACTCCGAAGAAGTGGCCGCGCACGGATTTCAAGTGCTCGGTGAACTGGATCTTTCCGATCCCAATCCGCCGGCGTTCATCACCTTCTGGCTGTACAGTCATCCTCCGCTGGCCGACCGTCTGGTATTCGCGCACACCTACGATCCCTGGTCGAAAGGCGAGCCGCCCAGGTACGTGAAGTAAGCCGCGCGGTGCTTACGGGCGCGCGCTGAAACCGTCTGACACTAAGGAAAGATGTTCATGGAGAATCAGCAGTCCACGGCGCCGCCCCCCGCTCCCACAAACCACCAGGCCCCCGGCCGCGGATTCATCGGCCAGATTTTCCTGAACGCCGATGGCTTGCGCGCAGGCTGGCGATTGCTGCTCTACGTGGCGCTGGTGGCGGGGTTATTTTTGGGCTTGAAGACCCTGTCGATGCAATTCAGGAAATCGACACCGGGTATTTTCTCGCTTGGAAATCTGTTTCTCTCCGAAGTAATCGGTTTTGTGTCGGCATTTGGAGCGGCAGCGGTGATGTCCTTTCTCGAACACCGTCCCGTGGGCCTTTACGGATTGCCCGTCCACCAAGCATTCGGGAAACTGTTCTGGCAGGGATGCCTGATGGGTCTCCTCGAAGTCAGTCTGTTGATCGCGTGTATTGCAGCCTTCGGAGGCTATTCCTTCGGGACCCTGGAACTGCATGGTGTGGGCTTGATTCACTGGGCCGTGCTCTGGTCGCTGTGCCTGCTGTTTGTCGGGCTGTTTGAGGAATTTCTCTTTCGCGGCTACACCTTGTTCACGCTGAATTCCGGCATCGGTTTCTGGCCGGCCTCCGTCGTTCTCTCCTTATTATTCGCGGCCGTGCATCTCCAGAATAACGGCGAAGGCCTCATCGGTGTTGCCTCTGTTTTTGTGGTCGGGGTGCTTTGGTGCTTCACTGTGCGGCGGACGGGCAGCTTGTGGTTCGCCGTCGGCATGCATGCGGCCTTCGATTTTGGCGAGACTTTTCTTTATTCCGTTCCGGATAGCGGCATGCTGCTCCCTGGGCATCTCTCCGGCGCAAATTTGCATGGACCCGCATGGCTCACCGGGGGAAGTGTCGGTCCAGAAGCCAGCCTGTTTGATTTCTTGATTCTGTTTGTTCTTTTCTTCGTAATTCATCGCCTGTATCCGGCAAATCCGCCGCACCCGGCAAGCACCGCAGGCGTCTATTCCACCAGCTCCGACGCAAACACCAGCTTCACTCCCTGAGCTTTGGCCTGCGGCAGCGTTTCCGCGAGCGCTTCCAACGTGGACCGGTGAGCGTGTCCGATGGCGATCGCTTCGCTTTTCTTCGCCGCCCCCGCGATGGCCGCCTGTATCTGCTTCCGCACCGCCGCCACCTCTGCCACATCGTCCAGAAATGGCACGTTGCGAAAACCTGCCCGCACTCCCAGCCGTTGCGCCGTGTTATACGCCACTGTCGCCGCGCTTGTGCGGCTGTCCACATAAAAAAGTTTGCGCTCCCGTAGAACCGGCATCAACTCCGCCATTAACTTGGGGTCCGCCGTCGATTCCGAACCCTGGTGATTGTTGACTCCCACCGCTCCGGGAACACTTTCAAGAAAACCGCCAACGAGTTTGGACACCGCCGCCGCCGGCATATTGGCGTGCAGTTCCTGTGCCTCCGCATGCTCCTTGCCCACCGATTGCATCGGCAAGTGCAGCATCACCTGGTAGCCGCGGCGCTGCGCCTGGTTTGCGATCTCCGTGGAGTGCGCGTGATTCGGAAGGATGGAAACGGTCAGCGGATACGGCAACGCGAAGATGGCCTCGGCGGCAGCGCGGTCATTTCCCACGTCGTCCAGAATGATGGCCAGCCGTGAAACCCGATTATTTGCTCCTGTCGCACCGGGAGCGCGCTCGTGCGATTCGTCCACGCCGCCCAGGTGTATGTGAATCGTATGGGTGATCACCCCGGCGTGGCGGTAGTTGAAAATAATCGCATCGCCGGTTTCTGTCAGCGGATCCTGCGTCAGCCCGTGTGTTGTGGCGATGCTGCGCAGCGCCTGCATCACCTTCACGGCCGCCGGCGGATAGGCATTGCCTTCGCGCTTTGCTTGCATGTGGATTTCCAGCCGGTCCGCCGAATTGGCTACCTTGTCGAACGCGCCCACTTCTCCATGAACCTCGGCGCTTGGAGGCACCACGGAATTCGCGGCCACCACAAATTCGTGCGTGATGTGGTGAATATCTTCCGCGCGCAACGGTCTGTGCTTGGCGGTCTTGCAGCCTGCGCCGCACACCGCCAGGATGCTCGCCAGCATCGCCAGTTTGAACGTGCAGGAACGTGGGAAAGTGCTGCAGTGTGCTGAGGAACTTCGCCGCACCGAAAGTTAAGCGGCTTTCTTGACCGGCGTCTTCAACAGGTCAAGTGCCTTGTGGTAGATCGGATCCTCCGGCGAGAGCGGCCGCGGGCCCTGATCGTCTTTTTTGGGTGTCGTGTCCGGCGTGCTGTCGTCCACGTCTGAATCGTCGTCGGCGGTAGCGTGCACTACCTCGGTTGGAGCTACCCCTTCTTCCAGAATCGACTTTCCGGAAGCATTGTAATAATTCGCCGTCGTCAGAATCAGCGCCGAGCCGTCATCCAGCGTAATCAGTTTCTGCTCCGATGCCAGCCCGAAAGTGCGTTCGCCAACCACGTTGCCGCGATGATTCGCCTCGATCGCCGAGGCCAGCACTTCGGCTGCGCCCGATGTCGTCCCATCGATCAGTACCGACACGGGCGTCTTCCACATCACTTGCTTGGGCTCGGCGGCAAACACTTGCGTCGACGCCGTTTGTCCGCGCAGCGTGGCCAGCGTGCCGGAGGGCACAAACAAACGCGCGATGGCAATAGCTTCGGAAACCGGCCCGCGCCCGCAGTTCCGCAAATCCAGAATCACATTGTGCTGCCCCTGCTTTTCCGCCTCCAGCAACCGCCCGCGCACTTCTTCAGCTCGTCCCGGATCAAGCGATGTCAGCCGGATGACCAAAGTATCGCTGTCCGCCTTCTGTACCGTCATCTTTACCAGGCTGATCTTTTCGCGTACCACATCCACTTCGTCCGGTGTAGCCTTGCCCCGGCGGATCACCGCCACCTTCACCGCCGTGCCCGGCTGCCCGGTCAGCAGATTCTTCGCCTGCCCCACCGACATATCCCGGGTCGTAAATCCCCCGATGGACTCGAAAATGTCTCCGCTGTGGATGCTCGCTTTTTCCGCCGCGCTATCCGGCAGTATCGAAATCGCAATGATGTATCCGAACCGTTTGCTCAGCGTAATTCCGCTCTCGCCCGTCCCGGAGTTTTGTGTCTTCTTTTTGTATTCGTCGTATTCGCGGGGAGTCAGGTAGCTCGACTGCGTATCCAGAGATTCAAGCAAGCCGTGCAGCGATCCCGCCGTGACCGTGCGCATGTTCGGCTCGTCCACGTAATCCTGCTGGATCTTCTGCAGTACTTCGCCAAACACTGTCAGCGATTTGTAGGCCTTGTCGTCCGGAGTCCGCCCCAGTACGTGCCCAATCCCGGCGTAGCAGAATATCGCCACCGATACACAGATCAGGCCGATTCGCGCCGCTCGATTCATCGTTCCACCTGTTGCAAATCCAATCCAAAGTATAGCACTGCTTCTATTCTCTTCTAATGTCGGACGTGACGCCCCCGAGAAGGAGAGCCAGCCGAAATATCGCACGATGTTTCAAATTGGGACGCCCGGACACGCCAAACTCTCATTGTGATGCTATTTAACCACACCATGTCATTTGTTCACAGCCTGAACTTCACTAAACCACTCATTACATTGAGCAAATCGGCCCACCCTTGGCCTGCAACTTGCTAAACTATAGTAGCGCCATGTTTCAGACCACTATCGTTTCCTCAGCCGCTACGGAAGGGGTAGGCCTTCACACCGGTGTCTTCGGGCATGTGACGCTGACTCCCGCCCCCGCCGAGACTGGCATTGTCTTCCGTCGCACGGATCTCGACAATTTTCCCATCGAGGCCCAGGGCCACAACGTCGCCCGCGTCAGTTATGCCACCAGCTTGATGAAACAAGGTGTCTTGCTCTCCACCACCGAGCATCTCCTCGCCGCCATCTATTCCTGCGGCATCGATAACATTTTTATCGACATCGATTCCATCGAGATTCCCATTCTCGATGGCTCCGCCGAGCCCTTCATGCAGATGCTCGAACGCTGTGGCATCCGCAGGCTCCGGCGCAGGCGCCGCTTTCTCAAGGTTTTGAAGCCCCTTGAGGTCATCGAGGGCGATCGCCGCATTGGTATCTATCCCTCCAGCGAATTTCACGTCAGTTGCTACGTCGATTTCCCCCACCCGCTGGTCGGCCGGCAGGAATTCGAAATGGCGGTTAACGCCGAGAGTTTCCGCCGACTGCTGGCCCGCGCCCGAACCTTCTGCTTCGAACGCGACATCCAGCCCCTTAGAGCCATGGGCCTGATCCGCGGCGGCTCCCTCGAAAACGCCATCGTTTTAACCGAAAGCGGCGTTATGAACGGGCCCCTGCGTTTTCCGGATGAGTTCAGCCGCCACAAAGCCCTCGATTTGATCGGCGATTTGGCACTGGTAGGCCTGCCGCTCCTGGCTCGCGTGGAAGCCCACAAAGCGGGACACGCCCTGCACACCCAGCTCGTCAGCCGCCTGCTCGCCGACCCCTCTCTCTGGACCATTACCACCGCGGAAGCTTCGGTCGCCGAGCTGGAACCAGCCGAACAGGTCGCCCCCGCGGCCGATTAGTATCCTCTTAGTTAGTACCCTTGATTAGTAATTCGTCGCCAAGGCTATCTTGCTGCATTGCCAAATCCTGCGTGCTCCCACAAACTGGGCCCATACCATGAAGAATAAAGACCATGAAGAATAAAGATCTTGCCGTAGTCGTTCTCGCCGCCGGAAAAGGCACGCGCCTGAAATCCAGCCTGGCCAAGGTGCTGCA
>JBBSFG010000193.1:0-7481 GCA_038238965.1 Candidatus Acidiferrales bacterium
GCGGTAAAGCTTCAGAAAAACTTCCGCGGCGGCATCTTCCGCGTCTTCCGGTTGCCGAAAAAATCCCCGGCAGACCTGCAATACATAACGATAATGCGCGGTGTAAATTCCCCGCAAGACTTCGGGAGAAACCACCGGCGCTTGGTTGAGGCTCGCGCGAACCTGCGTTTCTTCTCTGAACAGCAAAGCCGATTCAGTCGCCATTGCGTCCTCCCGTAATCCAGGCACACCAATACCGTCAAGCCTGCAAAGCGTTTTGAGCCCGTCGGCCGTTCAGCTACTGCTTACTGGTTTCGTTCAGTTCGCCGCCTGCCTCGGTCCCGCGGCATGCGAAAACCGGCGCGTGGCCATCGATAAATCCCTGTCACTATCCAAAATGTGTTTTGTCCGGGCGCTTTCGCAGCGGCGAATCACCAGCAGCGTCAAATCGTCGCCCGGCGGGCACGCGTCGGCAAAATCCAGCACTGCCGCGAGCGTGGAAAACAGCACCTGGTTCGCGTTCGCGCCGCTGACGGCTTTCGCTGCGGCCGACAAGCGCGCCGTCTCAAACTCCTCGTCACGTGGATTGCGGCATTCCGTCAATCCGTCCGAGTACGCCAGCAACATATCGCCTGCATCCATGCGCACGCTTCCCATGCTGTAGGTCGCGTCTTCCAGCGCGCCCAGCATCGGGCCGCCCTCTTCCAGCCGCTCCACGGACTTGTCCCGCCTCATCAGCAGCGGCGCCGGCAAACCGGCGTTGCAATACACCAGCTCATTTCGCTCGGGATCCAGCCGTGCAAAGAAAAGCGCCGTGATCGGCGGCTCGCCGGAATTCTGACACAGCTCGCGATTTACGCCCGCGACGGCGTCGCAGGGATGCGCGTAATTTCGCGCGCAGCGCTGCATCAAGTCCATAAGATGCGCTTGCCAGATTCCCGCCGATAATCCCTTGCCCGCGATGTCGCCCAGCGCCAGCCCCAGCACGGCGTCGAGTTGCATCACCTTGAAAAAATCTCCTGATAAATGGCGCACCGGAAAACTTTCGCCCGCGATTTCGAAGTCGCCCCATACCAGTTCGCGCGGGGCGCAAAGCCTGCGCTGTACCTGCGCCGCTTCGTAAATGGCCTGTTGCAGTTTTGCGTGTTCACGCCGCACCGCATCGAGGTCCTGCTTCGTCGACTGCAGGCTAGCTGTGAGCTCTCTCGCGGTGGTGGCCGCAGGCGATTTTCGCCGCGTTGGCCCATCGGTCGCGCGGCTCGTTCTGCGCGGTGCCCGATTGCCGGGTGGTCTGCACCCAAGGTTCTGCGTTTCTTCGATTTTCATCGCCATATTCATTTCATCCTACGAATTTGTAACCTACTCCGTGCACCGTCAGAAAATACCGCGGCTGGTCCGGGACCGGTTCCAGTTTCTGCCGAATGCGAACGATGTGCGCGTCCACCGTGCGCGTCGTCGGGAAATGCTCATAACCCCAAACCTCATCCAGCAATCGGTCGCGGCTTAGCGTCTCGCCGGAGTGGCACAGAAAATGTTTCAGCAGCTCAAATTCCTTGCCCGAACATTCCACCGCATGGCCGCCGCGCGACACCTGGTAGTTGCGTAGATTCACTTCGACATCGCCAAACGTGTAGCTGTCCTGCTCTTTCGGCAAAGTCTGCGAGCGCCGCAAAACCGCCTTAACCCGCGCCAGCAATTCCCGGATCGAGAAAGGTTTCGTCACATAATCGTCGGCCCCCAGTTCCAGGCCCACCACCTTGTCCACTTCCTGCCCGCGTGCCGTCAGCATGATGATAGGAATCGAGGGACGCTTGGCCTTCAGTTGCTTGCACACGTCCAGCCCGCTCATCCGCGGCATCATCACGTCGAGCACCACCAGGTCCGGCGAATCTTTCAGCGCCCGCTCCAGTCCTTCCACGCCGTCGAGCGCCGTCAGCACTTGGAATCCCTCGAATTCGAAGTTATCGCGCAACCCGGCCACCATATTGGGCTCGTCTTCCACGATCAGAATTTTCGCAGCTCCCATACGCTCTCCCTTGGGCTTGGCGGGGACATTCAGGTTTGTCGATCTCATGCGAGTGCGCCCCCGGCCTGAGTAGGCGGCGCAACCAGCGGCAACGCGATCGTAAATTTGCTTCCTTTGTCCGGCGCGCTTTCCACCAGCACATCTCCACCGTGGGCTCGCGCGATATGCCGCACCAGTGAGAGGCCCAATCCCGATCCCTTCACGTTGTGTACCAGCGGATCGCCACACCGGTAAAACTTCTCAAAGATTTTTTCCTGCTCGCCGGCCGGAATTCCGATTCCGCGATCGCGCACTTCCAGGTTCACCGAGCCATTTGAACGGTACAAGCTCACCCCGATATATTTCTGGTCCTTGGAGTATTTCAACGCGTTATTCACCAGGTTCAACAACGACCGGGCGATCGCCTCGCGATCCACATTTACCGGCGGGATGTCTGAAGAAATATTCTCCTCAAAGCCGAAACCGTTCTGCTGGATCTGAAACCGATACGACTCCAGAGTCGCGTGCACCAGTTCCGCCAGGTTCGTTTCCTGGAATTCGTATTCCTTGCGCCCCGCGTCGATGCGCGAAAAGTCCAGAATATTGTTGATCAGTGCGGTCAGCCGTTCGCTCTCTTCCCGTATGATGCGAAAATATTCCTGATATTTCTCCTTGGCTGTTAGCCGCCCCAGCTCCAGGGTTTCCGCATACAAGCGGATCAGAGCCAGTGGTGTCCGCAATTCGTGCGATACGTTGGCGACGAAATCGGATTTCAGTCTTGCCAGCGTCATTTCCCGCGAAACGTTGCGGTACGTCAGCAGCACTCCCCCGGCCATGAACAAGGCCAGCGCCCCCAGCACGATGTAGTTGTATTTGCGGAAGCGCGCCCCGATGTCCGCCACCGTTGTGCCCTGGTATTTGATGGCCATCGTCAAATCGGGAAAAACTTCAAAGTTGCGCTCCGCTTCCGGCTTGGCCCCGTCCCAGTTAGCCGAGCTGATCCACGGCGTGGAATCTTTCGCCGGATGAATCATCATCACCGGCGGATTCGATTCCGTTAGCATCAATTCGCTCTTGCTGGTCAAAACGTCTTTCATTACCGCCGGAAAAAACGTCTTCCGCAGGTACTCAGCGTCAAAGCCCACTACTCCGAGCACCGTGCGATCCTTGGACACCCCTTGAGGGATAAAATAGCTAATGTTCCAGTAGGTGTGCTGATTTTCCTTTTGCGCCCACCAGCCATAGAAGCCCACCGGCTCTTCGTCCTTCGCCGCCATCTTTAGAACTCTCGCTGCCATCATCGGAGATTCCAGTGGCAGCCAGGTAAATGTCATGTTGATAGCCTCCTGCGCGCTTGCGCAGAATCCCGGGTCGCCGCTTCGCGCCGGCTGCAACCGGCTCACCAATAGATTTTTCTGCTTGTCATAGACAAAGGCATACGCAAACTCGGGATGTTCGACAAGGATTTGCTCGAGTTTGGAGTTGATTGTGTTGTGGTCTTCGTCGGAATTTGGGAAGTCCTTGCGGACCGGCGCGATCAGCTCGTTGGCTTTGTGCCAGGTCTTTTTTTCCGCGATTTTCAAGACGTGCGAAAAGTCCCGCTGGATGGCCGCCTCAATCGCCTCGGAGCGCTGGATGTGCTTCAGATTCCAGATGCTGAAGCCCAGCAAAGCCGCCGCCGGAAGCACGATCGCCAGTTCCAGCGTCAGCAGCGTTCGGGTGCGATCCGTCAATCGCCATTTCTTGGCCATTTAGTTCCTCACCGCTTCGTTTACCACCCTTGACTGAACAGCACTATAAAGAACCCCGCAAGCCAGTGTGTCAAGACTTCGCAAACGATTGTAAAAAGTTGTAAAAGCCCTGTCGGGGCTGCCCTCTCTTAAAGTGCAGATCCGCGGCCTCCGGCCCAACCAATAGCGCCTGCTTGCCGGTTAGCATTCCAAGCCGTTCCTTTTCTGGCCGCTTGACGCCTTCGCCGACCCGCAGGTAGTGTATTTGTACTTGCAAAGCCTACGACGGTACTTCTTCGAGGGAAGCCCGCAAAATTCGGAGAGTGCGTGCTCGTGCATCGCAAACAAACTGAGGAGACTCTGATGACCGCTCTAAACCGCCGTCCCGCTGCGGTGTATGTTTTCGCCGTAGTCTCGCTCCTGATCCTCGCCGCGTTCGGCTCCATCGCCCAGGCCCAGACATTCCGCGGAACTATTCTCGGCACCGTGACCGATTCTTCCGGCGCGGCCGTATCGGGCGCGACCGTCAGCGTGAAGAATACCGAAACTGGCCTCCTGCGCACCGTCACCTCTGGTGATGATGGCAGCTATACCGCGCCCGAACTCCCCATCGGTACGTACAGCGTCACTGTGGAAAGATCCGGCTTCAAAATCGGCATCGTGAACGGGATCAACGTCGAGGTTTCCACCGATCGCCGCGCCGACGTCGTGCTGCAACCCGGCGATATTTCGCAGACCGTGGAAGTCTCAGGCGACACCCTGCCGCAGGTGGAATCCACTTCCAACACTCTCGGCGGCATCATCGAATCCACAGTGGTCACCAATCTCCCCGTGAACGGCCGCGATTACCAGAAGCTTGTTTTCCTCGTCCCCGGTGTCACCGGTTCCCCCGACCAGATTACCGATTCGCCCGGCTCTTACGGCGTGTTTTCTGTGAATGGCGCGCGTGGCCGCTCCAACAATTTCCTGCTCGATGGGACGGACATGAACGACGGCTACCGCAACGACCCGGCCATCAACGAAGCCGGCGTGTTCGGTACTCCGGCGACCATCCTGCCCATCGAAGCCATCGCCGAGCTTCGCGTGCTGTCGAATTTCGAAGCCGAATATGGCCGCAGCGCCGGCGCGGTCATCAACATCGTCACCAAGAGCGGCACCAATAGTTTCCACGGCACCGGGTTCGAATTTCTCCGCAATAATGCGCTCGATGCCCGCAATTATTTCAACGACGTGGGCTCGCCGCAAAATCCTTTCCACAATAATCAGTTCGGCGGCGCGCTCGGCGGCCCAATTCGCCGCGACAAGACGTTTTTCTTTATCGACTACGAAGCCATGCGCGAAAAAGGCGCCGAATCCAGCACCGCCTGCGTGCCCACCGCGCAGGACATCGCGACCGCGACTGCCGACAATGGCGCCCCCGTGAACGGCTCCATCGCCAAACTCCTGGCCCTTAATCCTTGGCCAGCTCCCAACTTATCGGGCTCCTGTATTACCAACGGTTTGGACGGGCAGACCCTGGTGCCCTTCAACACTTCGCTGGCCACGCCGTTTTCCAACCGCGTGGA
Source organism: Candidatus Acidiferrales bacterium (assembly GCA_038238965.1). Classification (GTDB taxonomy): domain Bacteria; phylum Acidobacteriota; class Terriglobia; order Acidiferrales; family UBA7541; genus Acidiferrum. The sequence goes on from JBBSFG010000193.1 coordinate 5,280, forward strand.
TAGCGCCATCGTTAAGGTCGATCACAACTTCAATTCCAACAATCTTCTGACCGGCCGCTATTACATCGGCGACAGCACCCAACTCTTTCCCTTGGCGCTCAGCGGAGGGGGGCTGGTGCCCGGTTACAACACGATGACGCCAACGCGCGTGCAACTGGTTTCCATTTCCTACGTGTCCACCATCACGCCGTCCATCATCAGCGAAGCACGCCTGGGCTGGAACCGCTTCGCCGAAGGCTTTTTCCCTGAGGACAGAAACTTTGATCCTGCTTCCATTGACCTGGACACCGGAGCCGCGCCGTATGACTTTGGGCTGCCGAAAATGAACATATCCGGATTTGCTTCCATTGGCGCCGATAACGCCGACGCTCGCCAGCGCGTAGATACGAATTGGCATTACATCGATAATATTTCCTGGAAAGCTGGCAGACACGACATCAAGTTCGGCTACGAATTCCGCCGCACCTCCATCTCGCAGATTTTCAATCGCAAATTCCGCGGCGAGCTTAATTTCGATGATCTTCAGGAGTTTCTAGCCGGCACGCCCAGCGGCGGATCTCAGCGGCAGGGGAATACCAATCGCAACACTTTCGAAAATTCTCACGCGGCCTACGTCCAGGACAGTTTTCACTGGAAGAAAAACGTCACCATCAACCTGGGCCTGCGCTACGACTATTTCGGCCTCGTGCAGGAAAAACACGGCAACTTCACCAACATCGATACCACTACGGGCCTGGGCTTCGACGTTGGACAGGGCCGCTTGTACCAGCCCGATTACAACAACTGGGGACCGCGCGTCAGCGTCGCCTGGGACGTCACCGGCAAAGGTAAGACCGTCGTGCGCGCCGGCTACGGCATCTTTTACGACGGTTTGTCTCAGGACATGTTTATGGGCCACTTGCCGGCAGCCCCTGGCTTCGATCCCGGCCCGGCGTACTCCGGATTCGGGCCTAATCCTATCTCGGTCGCAGAAGCCAACCCCGGGGCGTTTACGCCCGGCGTAGCCGTTTTCGGGTTCCCCATCCCTATCAGCGATGCCTTTGGTGTTGATCAACACCTGCGCACCCCGTACATGCAGAATTTTAATTTGAATTTTCAGCAGGAACTTTCCAGACGAACGGTGCTCCAGATTGGTTATGTCGGTTCCAACGGACACAAGCTCGCCCGCTTCCGCGATATTAATCAACCGAGCCAGGCGCAAATTACCGCCGCCGATCTGGGTTGCGATTGCATCAACGACGGCGATGTGCCCCGCAGATACTCGGGCGCGCCCGGATTTTCGCCGCTCTTCTACATCAACTACGAGGAAACTTCTGCCAATTCCAATTACAACGCCTTGCAAACCAGCCTCCGCGTAAACGATTGGCATGGATTTACCTCCACACTGAATTACGTCTGGTCGCATTCCATCGATGATGCCAGCGACGGCGAGGATTTTGTCCCCAATGCCGCTCAACCAAACGACAGCACTGCTCCGATTAGCGCCAATCGCGGCAATTCGAATTTCGACGTTCGCAACCGCCTCACCTGGAACTTCGTCTATCAATTCCCCAACCGCAAAGGCAGCTGGCAGCGCCTCACCGATGGCTGGGGTCTCAACGGCATTGTCACCGTGCAATCTGGCCAGCCCTTCAGCGTGAACTATTTCTTCACCGAGGACTTCGACGGCAGCGGCGAATTTTTTGGCCGTCCCGACGTGGTCGCGCCCATCGTCTACCATAAGAGCGATCCCAATCGGTATGTCGACGTTTCCTCTTTCGCCGCGCCGTGTGATTTTGGAGGGGTCGGCGACGGAACCGCCAGCAGTTGCATCCCCGGCACCCGCCATTTCGGAAACGAGGGGCGTAACTCTCTAATCGGCCCGAACTTCCGCCAGCTTGATTTTTCGATCTTCAAAGACACCGCTGTCACCGAGCACGTCAAGCTGGAGCTGCGCTTCGAGGCTTACAACCTGCTGAACCATCCCAATTTCATCAGTCCTTTGCTGCCGTCCTTCTTTGCCGACGCGGCTCCCAACGGCGTTGACCCCAACGGCCGGTCCACCGCCGGCTTTCTGCGCGCCACCGCCACCGGCGACGTGGGCATCGGCTACCCGTTCCTCGGCAGCGGCGGCCCTAGAGGGCTGCAAATCGCCGCCAAGGTCAGTTTCTAGCGCCCGCAGCCTCAATTGAGGCTTCTGGATCATTCACACCCCGAGCGGCC
>JBBSFG010000194.1:0-7450 GCA_038238965.1 Candidatus Acidiferrales bacterium
CTGTTGGCCTCAACGTATTGGAAGGGAAACATAGCGCCCGACAGTATTCCGATCCCCGTGGATTTTCTGGCGTCGCCGATCACCGCGGTGCCCAATCCGGTTTCGTCGCGCTCCTCGCTATGATTATCGAAGATCTGCAGCACAAGTATGAAGGATTGAAGCAGCGCATCACGCTTGTGCGGAGTTATCTTTGACGCCCCGCAGCATCGCGAACGGATAAAATCCCTAGAAGAACGCGCCGCCGACCCGAATTTCTGGAGCAACCAGGAAGCCGCGCAGGTAGTGCTGCGCGACCGCAAACGCTCCGAAGATCAGGTGGGCGCGGACGAAAAGCTGGCCTCGATTTCCGAAGACATCGAAACTTACATCAACCTGGCGCAGGAAGAAACCAACGCCGAGCAGCGCAACGACCTGCTGAAAGATCTGGATCGCGAGCTGAACAACGCGGAAACCTATGTCGCCGAGCTGGAGACGAAAACCCTGCTCTCCGGCGAAAACGATCATCTGAACGCCATCATGACTATTAAGCCGGGCGCCGGTGGGACGGAGTCGCAGGACTGGGCGTCCATTCTGCTGCGCATGTATCTGCGATGGGCGGAGCGCAAGAAGATGAGCGCGCTGGTGCTGGACGAAACGCCCGGGGAAGAAGCGGGAATCAAGTCTGCGACGATTCAGTTCAGCGGAGAAAACGCCTACGGCTTGCTGACCGGCGAAACCGGCGTGCATCGCCTGGTGCGCATCTCGCCCTTCGACCAGGCCGCGCGGCGGCACACTTCGTTTGCGTCCGTATTCGTAATCCCGGAAGTTGACGACAAAATCGAAATCGATGTGAAGCCGGAAGAAATTCGCGTGGACACCTTCCGCGCCGGCGGCGCCGGCGGGCAAAACGTAAATAAGGTGGAAACCGCCGTGCGCATCACCCACCTGGCTTCTAACATCGTGGTGCAGTGCCAGGCGGAGCGCAGTCAGCATAAGAACCGCGAGATTGCCATGAAGATGCTGCGCTCGCGCCTCTATGACCTGGAAATTCAGAAACGCCAGGCCGCCACCGACAAGCTGGACGAGTCCAAATTGGATATTTCCTTCGGAAGCCAAATTCGCTCTTACGTGATGCAGCCCTATCGCTTGATCAAGGATCACCGCACGAAATTTGAAGTCGGTGACGTGGACCGCGTGCTCGATGGCGACCTGGACCCGTTTATCCGCTCCTATCTGATGGCGAAAAAGACCAGAGGAAAGCTGATCGTGCAGGCGGACGACGACGATGTGGCGTAAGAAGGCCGGTACTAGTTCCTGGCGATTGCCGAGCTCCTCGACGCCTGAATGCAGCTTATTACCGTTCAACCGCCAGTTAACGCATTTGGATTCAACGATTTGATTCTTGGCTTTTCGGATGGTACGGTTCAGAGGTACCGACTATAATGATGAATCGTGTGGCGTGCGCCACCTGACTGCCGTCCCCGGCAATCTCACGAAGGAGATCCCGTTTTGAGCGAAGCCCTACGCAATTTCCTGTTTACGTCCGAATCCGTCACCGAGGGCCATCCAGACAAGATCGCCGACCAGATTTCCGACGCCGTCCTCGATGAAGTGCTGCGCCAGGACCCCACGGGGCGCGTAGCCTGCGAAACACTGGTGACTACCGGGCTGGCCGTGGTTGCGGGAGAAATTACCACCACCGCGCACGTCAATTATGACGAGTTGGTGCGGGAAACCATCCGCGGCGTGGGTTACGATCGCGCGAAGTATGGCTACGATAGCGAAACCTGCGCGGTGCTGTGCACCGTGAGGCGCCAGTCTCCGGACATCGCCATGGGAGTGGACACCGGCGGCGCGGGCGATCAGGGCTTGATGTTCGGCTTTGCCTGCGACGAAACGGATGAGCTGATGCCCATGCCCATCCAGCTGGCCCATCGCCTCACGCAACGCCTCGCCGAAGTCAGAAAATCCAAAAAAGTTGATTTCCTTCGCCCTGACGGAAAGTCCCAGGTAACCATCGAATATCGTGATGGGCGTCCCGCGCGCATCGACACCGTGGTGATCTCCACGCAGCATGGCGAAAAAGTTTCGAACGAAGAACTCCGCGAAGCGGTCACCACGCTCATCATCAAGCCGATCCTGCCCGCGGCGATGCTGGATTCCAGGACCAAGTACCACATCAATCCCACCGGGCGATTTGTGATCGGCGGGCCCATGGGCGACGCGGGCGTGACGGGCCGCAAAATTATTGTCGACAGCTACGGCGGTTATAGCCGTCATGGCGGCGGCGCATTTTCCGGCAAGGACCCCAGCAAGGTGGACCGCTCCGCGTGCTACATGGCGCGATATATCGCCAAGAACATTGTGGCCGCCGGGCTGGCGCGCAAAGCGGAAGTGCAGCTTGCCTACGCCATTGGCGTGGCTGAACCCGTGTCGGTGATGGCTGAAACATTTGGCACCGCCAACGTGGCGGAAGAAAAAATCACCGCGCTGATACGCGAATTTTTCTCACTCACTCCCAAGGGAATTATCGAAACGCTGAATCTGCGGCGGCCGATTTATAAGGCCACCGCGGCGTATGGCCATTTCGGCCGCACCGGGCCGGGTTTTACGTGGGAGCAGACCGATCGTGCCGATGCCTTGCGTAAGGCCGCCGGTCTGGGTTCTGCGGCCGCCGTTCCAGCGGAAGTTGCAGCGAGACGTTAATTTTAACTTTACTGAATTGATTCTCTGTTTGCCCCGCGCGAGTGTTTTCGCCGAAAAATTTAATTAAGGAGCATTCGATTGGCTACCGCCGAACTGAAAAAAGGTGATGTGAAAGATATGGGGCTGGCCGACGCGGGCAAACGCAAGATTGAATGGGCGCAGCAACAGATGCCCGTACTGGAATCGATTCGCAAGCGATTTTTGAAGGAGCAGCCGCTGAAGGGCTTGCGCGTTTCGGCGTGCCTGCACGTCACCAGCGAAACCGCGAACCTGATGATCGCGCTGCGCGATGGCGGCGCGGACACCGTACTGTGCGCCTCGAATCCGCTTTCCACCCAGGATGAAGTGGCGGCTTCGCTGAATCGCGATTACAACATTCCGACCTATGCGATTAAAGGCGAAGGCAACGAGACGTATTACTCGCATCTTCGCGCGGCACTGGACCACAAGCCGCAATTCACCATGGACGACGGCGCCGACCTGGTGACCATGCTGTTGACCAAGCGTACCGACCTGGTGGCTGAGGTCATCGCCGGAACCGAAGAAACCACCACCGGCGTGATTCGCCTGCGCGCCATGGCCAAGGATGGCACGCTGAAGTACCCGATCGTGGCTGTGAACGACGCCATGACCAAGCATTTTTTTGATAACCGCTACGGGACCGGGCAATCCACGATCGACGGCGTGATTCGCGCCACCAATGTGCTGATCGCCGGACTGAAAGTGGTAGTGGCCGGCTATGGATGGTGCGGGCGCGGCGTTGCGATGCGCGCGAAGGGTCTTGGCGCGGACGTCATCGTGACGGAAATCGATCCGGTCAAGGGCATTGAAGCTGTGATGGATGGCTTCCGTGTGATGCCCATGGAACAGGCGGTGAAGGAAGGCGACATCTACATCACCGTGACCGGAAACAAGAGCGTCATACGCGCCGAACATTTTGAAAACATGAAAGCCGGGGCGATTGTCTGCAACTCCGGGCACTTCAACGTGGAGATTGATATTCCCGCGCTCGAAAAAATGTCCAGTGGCAAGCGCGAAGTTCGCCCACTGGTGGATGAATATTTGCTGAAGGGCGGGCGCAAGGTGTATCTGCTGGGCGAAGGCCGCCTGGTGAACCTGGCGACGGCGGAAGGTCATCCGGCTTCGGTGATGGATATGAGCTTCGCGAACCAGTCGCTTTCCGCGGAATATCTGCGCGCTAATTACAAGACTCTCCAGCCGCAGGTGTACGTGGTGCCGGAACATCTGGACAAAGAGATTGCGCGCTTGAAGCTGGAATCCATGGGCCATCATCTCGACAAGCTGACCGCCGAGCAGGAACACTACCTGGCCTCGTGGCAAGAAGGCACGTAGGCCTCGACCGCCGGCAGCAACATCTCTACGGCATGTTTCAGGGGCGCATCAGGTTGCGCCCCTGATTTTGTTTTCATCGCAATTCTGATTAAACTTGCTCGCATTACCGGTGCGAATTTATGTGGGACCTCTGCACTCGCTCTCTTGAAACCGCCCGGCTTCGCGGCGCCACCTACGCCGACGTACGCGTGATGCACCAGCGCCAGCGGGATTTAACCACCAAGAACGGAAAAGTTGGCACGCTGGCGCAATCGGAATCGATTGGGCTGGGAATTCGCGTGCTGGCCAACGGGGCGTGGGGATTTGCGTCTACCGATCGTCTGACGCGCGCTGGCGTGGAGGGTTGCGCGGCCCAGGCGGTAGCCATTGCGAAGGCGTCGGCGACGGCCAAGCGGCACGATGTTGCCATGGTGGACGAGCAGCCGTACATCGACAGTTGGCAAAGTCCATTCCGCAAGGACCCGTTCGAAATTCCCCTGGAAACGCAACTGGCCCTTTTGCTGGCCGCCGATGCAGAAATGCGGCGCGTAAAAGGTGTGACGCTGACGGAAACGGATATGCAGTTTCGCAAAACGGACAGTTGGTTCGCATCCAGCATCGGGTCGCGCATTCACCAGCGAAAGGTGACCTCGGGCTGCGGGATCGTGGCGACATGCTTTAAGGGCGAAGAAATTCAGAAGCGTTCGTATCCCAATAGTTTTGGCGGGCAGCATGCCTTGCAGGGTTACGAGCTGATCGAATCCCTGGAGCTGGTGAAAAACGCGGCGGTGATTGCCGAAGAATGCGTGGCGCTGCACGGCGCGGCGCAGTGCCCGGAAAAAAAAGGCACGTTGATTCTTGGGGGCAGCCAGTTGGGTCTCCAGATTCACGAGTCCGTAGGCCATCCCATCGAACTCGATCGCGTGCTCGGTGAAGAAGCGAATTTCGCGGGCACGAGTTTTCTCACTCTCGACCAGGTGAACAACCTGAAGTATGCGTCGGATATCGTAAACGTGGTGGCCGACGCGCGGGTAGAGCATGGCCAGGGACTGGGAACATTTGCCTACGACGACGAAGGCGTGCCAGCGCAGTGCACCAGCATCATTCAGGAGGGGCAGTTCCGCGGTTACTTGTCGAATCGCGAAACGGCGCGACTGATCGGGCTGGACCGCTCTTCAGGCACCATGCGCACCGAAGGCTGGAACCGCTTGCCAATTATCCGCATGACCAATGTGAGCCTGCTGCCGGGAAATTGGGATTACGATGCGCTCATCGAAAGTACCGAGGACGGAATTTTGATGGAAACGAACCGCTCGTGGTCCATTGACGACCGGCGCTATCAGTTTCAGTTTTCCACGGAAATCGGATGGGAAATCAAGGGCGGTAAGAAAGTCCGCATGCTGAAGAATCCCAGCTATAGCGGGATCACCACGGAGTTCTGGAATTCCTGCGACGCGATCTGCAATGCGGAATACTGGACGCTGTGGGGCACGCCCAATTGCGGCAAAGGCCAGCCGATGCAGACCATGGGCACGGGACACGGCGCTTCGCCGTCGCGGTTTCGCAATATACATATCGGTGCGGCATTTTCGGATCGATGAAATCTTCAAATAAACTGCGTGTTCCAGCGGTTGGGAAGATCCCACCGGTTCGCGTTGAATTATTGCGCGAGCAGGAGTTGCGCCGCATCGTCGACACGGTTTTACGCTTGGCGAAAACGATCGGCGTGGAAGAAACGGAAGTTCACGTCGATGAAGTAGCCGACGCTCTGACGCGCTTTGCGAATAATGCCATTCATCAAAATGTGGCGGAGCAGGGCCTGACGGTTTCCATTCGAACGATGGCCGATGGGCGCACCGCGCGGGCCACTACCAATCGCGTGGACGAGGACTCGCTTCGCAGTGCGATCGAAGTCTCGCTGTCGATGGCGGCCAGCCAGCCGAAAAATCCTGGGCTGTTGGCCATGCCGGGTCGGCAAAAATACCGCCGCATGAACCGTTTCATCAAGCAGACGGCGGCGATCACTCCCGGAGATCGCGCGCAGGCGGTTCGCCGAGCCTGCGATCTGGCCATCAAGCATGGACAGGTGGCTGCCGGAATTTTCTCCACGGGCCAAAGCCAGACTGCGATTGGGAATTCACGCGGACTCTTCGCGTCCTACCGCGAGACGCACGCCGAATTGTCCATTACCATGCAGGAAAAACCGGCGGCCAGTTGGGCCAAGGCCAATTCCGCCGACGTTCGGAAATTTGAGCCGCAAAAGCTGGCGGAGCGCGCCAGCGAAAAAGCCCACCTCGCCGTCGAACCACGGGAATTGCCGCCTGGAAGATATACGGTGATCCTCGAGCCGGCTGCCGTGCTCGATCTGGTGGGATTTCTCTTTTACGATTTTGCGGCGACGGCGCTGCAGGACAAGCGTTCTTGTTTGAACGAGCGCATGGGCACGCAGCTATTCGGCAAGAATATTTCCATTTACGACGATGCGTATCATCCTCTCCAGCTTGGCGCCCCTTTCGACGGGGAAGGGATGCCGCGTCAAAAAGTGCACCTCGTCGATCGCGGCGTGCCGAAGAATCTCGTGTATTCAAGGAGCAGCGCCAATCTGGCGGGCAAAAAGCCCACCGGGCACGGCTTCACTCTGCCCAACGAATACGGCGAAGCGCCGATGAACCTGGTTTTTTCCGGCGGCGACAGCTCTCTGGAAAAGATGATCGCATCGACGGACCGCGGTTTGCTGGTTACGCGGCTTTGGTACATCCGGGAAGTCGATCCCTACGAAAAGATCATGACCGGCATGACGCGGGACGGATTATTCCTGGTGGAAAACGGCCGGGTGGTTTCGACGGCGCGCAATTTCCGGTTTAACCAGTCTTTGTTGGAGATGCTGCGCAACGTAGAGGCGCTGGGTCCCGCGGGGCGCGCTACCGGTGAAGAAGCGTTCGAAATGGTGGTGCCGGCGATGAAGGTGAGCGACTTCCATTTCTCCGAAGTAACCAAATTTTAACAATTCGCACGCCTCCTTAAGCCCCTCAGAAAACGAATCCGCCGCATTCAAATTCTGAGTTTTACTTGCCAGCCTGCCGGAGCCTATATGGTGGTATGGCTTCCGGGCGCCGAACCTCGCAAAAACATCAGGTATCTGTCTATCCGCAGACTTTGCGCGGCACGCAGAGCGCGCGGATGCCCCATGAGCGTCACCCCAACTGGGGCCACCCGGACCATGACGCGTGCGGCACGGGATTTGTAGCCCGCCTCGGCGGTCCAGCCGGTTACGACATTATTCAATATGCGCTGACCGCGCTGGAGCGGCTTACTCATCGCGGAGGCGTGGACGCGGATGGAGCAAGCGGCGATGGTGCCGGGCTTCTGACTTCGCTTCCACAGGATTTTTTCCGCGCTCGCGCGCAGGAACAGGGCATCGAGCTTCCTCAAA
>JBBSFG010000195.1:0-7392 GCA_038238965.1 Candidatus Acidiferrales bacterium
AATGAGTCCCCAGGCAAATCACTGAAGAGTGCGCAGGCGCGAGCAATCCCACGTATTTTCAGCAAGTTACACACTCTTTGTCGCTCGTTCGTCATCCTGCCCTTTGTTTTCATCAACTTCCACGTTCTTTTGCCAAAAACAGGGGGGTAGGGGGGGCGCCCTATGCAAGGTCTTAGACGAAAAATGCCCCTCCTCTCCCGCCTGATCTTCTACGCGGTGCATTGGGCCGCCCGCCGCGGCCTACACGAAGTCAGGGCACAAAAACCCGCCGCCTCGCCTCAGGCGAACTTCGAGAAAAAAGAAAAAGCCCGCCGCACCGGCCTCCGCGGTGAAACTTACGGCTACTGGTACCTGCGCCGCCACGGCTATGTCTTCGTGGCAAAAAATTACATGCCAGCCGGCGCCAAAGGCGAGTTGGATTTGGTCGGTTACGACGGAGAAACTCTAGCGTTTGTCGAGATTCGCACGCGCACCATCGTTGACGACTCGTCCGCACTAACCGCCCTGCCCGAGTTGAGCGTTACGCTCTCCAAGCAGGCCGTGCTTGTCCGCACCGCCCAGCGCTTCTTGTCCGATCGCCATCTTCGCGATTGCCCCACGCGCTTCGACGTGCTGGCCATCGACAACATTCCCGGTCAATCCCCGGTGGTCCGCCTGCACAAAGACGCCTTCAGCCCCCAATTGCATCGTTAAACAAACGCGCCTCAGGCAATACGAGTTGTCCTTGGCAGCGATAACGACCAGAGCGCCTGCCCGTTCATCGTCGCAAGTCCGTTGCGCCGCAATCGCGGTACAATTACCAACCAACGCGACTGGGCTAGCCCCGAGCCCGGTCCGGGTCGTCAGTCGAGGAGGAGTCTTTGCCTGAGCTGCGGAAGGATCCCATCACGGGCCGCTGGGTCATTATTTCCACGGAACGCGGCAAGCGCCCCAATGAGTTTCTGCGTGAAAGCGTGGTCGCCGCCAACGGCAAGAGTTGTCCTTTTTGTCCCGGCAGCGAATCCAAGACTCCCACTGAGATTCTCGTCTATGGCCGCAATGGCGGCGGTATCAACACTCCTGGCTGGAACATTCGCGTAGTTCCCAACAAATTCCCAGCGCTCGGTATCGAAGGCGACCTGGATCGCGAAGGCGACGGCCTGTTCGACAAAATGAACGGCGTTGGCGCGCATGAAGTCATCATCGAAACGCCGGATCATTCGTCCACACTCGCAACTCTTTCCGAGCGTGCCGTTGAGGACGTGCTGTGGGCCTATCGCGACCGCATGCTCGATCTCAAAAACGACAAGCGCTTCCGCTATATCCTCATTTTCAAAAATCATGGTGAAGCTGCCGGCGCTTCCCTGGAACATCCCCACTCGCAGTTGATCGCCCTGCCTATCGTCCCGCGACGCGTGCGCGAAGAAGTCGACAATTGCTGGCACTATTACGACGAAAAAGAGCGCTGCATCTTTTGCGATATCATTCGCCAGGAGCGCGACACCGGCGAGCGTGTCATCGGTGAAAACGAACATTTCGTCACTCTCGCGCCCTACGCGCCGCGCTTTCCGTTTGAAATGTGGCTGCTGCCCAAGGCCCACGGCTCTTCCTACGAAAATAATCAAAGCTCCATCTACGGCAGCCTTGCCCGCATGCTGAAAGACACCTTGATGCGCCTCGATGCCGTGCTCGATCGCCCGGCCTACAATTTCATGATCCACACCTCGCCCATCGGCGAAGAAATCAACGACCACTATCACTGGCACATTGAAATTATTCCCAAGCTCACCAAGGTCGCCGGCTTCGAGTGGGGCACCGGTTTCTACATCAACCCCACGCCGCCGGAGGAGTCCGCCCGCTTCCTGCGCGAAACCAAAATCGACTCCCCCCTCAGCCCTGAAAAAAAATAGTGATGGTCCAAGCCCCAGTTTCAATCCTCCGCCAATGAGCTAGCGACGCCCCAAGTGGCCGCTCATACATCGAACTAAGGGAGGAGTATAATTTGGTTATGCGCACCGCCCCTCCGCAAATCCTCCTGTGATGACAACGGGTTCCACCTTTTGACCAGATCACAACCCAAGAACGTATCTAATGCGGAAAGAGCGCTGCTGGTGGGCGTGGGGTGGAAACGCGCGCGCCGCTTTCCAGGAATGCCGGCGGGCGAGCAGGGTCGCGTTTCACTGGCGGAGCTGGTCGAGCTGGCGAAAAGCGCCGGTGCGGAAATTGCAGGCACGGTATTTCAGGTTCGCGATTCGGCGGATTCCGCCACGCTGGTAGGACGCGGAAAACTGGATGAGATCCGCGCGGAGGCCAACGCACACAATGCGCCGCTGATTATTTTCGACAGCAATCTTTCTCCGGTGCAGCAGCGGAATATCGAGGAGTTGACGGAGCGGCGGGTGATCGACCGCACCCAACTGATCCTGGATATTTTTGCGCGTCACGCGCGCAGCCGCGAAGGGCAATTGCAGGTGGAGCTGGCGCAGCTAAATTACATGCTGCCGCGGCTGACCGGGAAAGGCACGGCAATGTCGCGGCTGGGCGGCAAGAGCGGCGGCGGAGGCTCAGGGGGCGCCGGCGGAGGAGCGGGGCGAATCGGCGTTCGCGGACCGGGCGAAAAGAAACTGGAGACGGACCGGCGGCGCATCCGCGATCGGGTAAGCAAAATTGAGAAGGGAATTGATGACCTGCGCAAGCAGCGGGCGCTGCGGCGCGAAGCGCGCAACGCGGTACCACTGGGAACCATCGCGCTGGTGGGCTATACCAACGCCGGCAAGTCAACACTCTTTAATGCCTTGAGCCGGGCGGAGGTGCTGGTTTCTTCGCGAATGTTCGCCACTCTGGATCCTACGATTCGCGCGGTGCGCCTGCCATCGAACAGGCGGGTGCTGGTTTCGGATACGGTGGGATTTATTCGCGATTTGCCGAAGAGCCTGCTGACGGCGTTTCGCGCCACACTGGAAGAAGTGCAGGAAGCGGCATTGATACTGCACGTCAGCGATATTTCCAACCCGCACCATAACGAACTGGACGACGAAGTGGATAAGATTTTGACGGAGCTGGGAGTGGCGGACCGGCCGATGCTGCGTGTGCTGAACAAGGTCGATCTGTTGACGCCGGAGCAGACTGAAACAATGGACAGAAACGGTGCGGGGAAAAATCACGACGAAGGCCCGGTGCCGGTGTCGGCGTTGACGGGTGCGGGCATCGAGGAACTGCTGCGGCGCATCGACGTGGCGCTACCAACGGATCCGGTGGTGTCGCTTTCGCTGCGGTTGCCCTTGTCGCAGGGGCGGACGCTGGCGCTGATTCACGCGCTGGGGCGGGTACTGCGATCGGAAGTCGAGGACGAAGACATGCTGCTGGACGCGGAAGTGCCGGTGTCGATTGCCCGGCGGCTGCGGTTGAACGATTTTGTGGTTGGTGGAACATCGCGGCTGGCTTTGACGTAAATAACAGAGGGAGGCTTACATGGCCGCTTTCTTGCTGTGGTGCATTCTGTTTATTCTGTGCTGGCCGCTGGCGATCCTCGCGCTGGTGTTGTATCCGTTCGTGTGGCTGATCACACTACCGTTCCGCATCTTGGGAATTGCGTTGCATGGGGTGTTCGGATTGTTGACAGCAATGGTGATGCTGCCGGTGCGACTGCTGCGGGGCCCTAGCGCAATTCGAGCTTGAATTTGGGCGCGACGGGGTAACTAGCGAGTAAATACGGCAAATCGCATCCGGTACGGGGACAAGATCTGCGGTTATCAGCGAATTTCTTTATAAAACGCAGATTTCGAGGTTGTGGAAAATTTTGTGGGAAACTGAATTCCCATTTTCCTGGCGGAACCGCGGAACTCAGAAGTCCCCAGGCTCTTAAAGCCAAACTGAGACGATAACCATCCCTTTTTCAATAATATGCACGCGTTGCAGGCATGAAGGTGGAGCGCGCGGGTCCAAAAGCTCGTCGCGCTTGTAACTGGCACATTTGCACAGATTTGAAGGCCAATGCTTACGAATCAGTACCATTTTGCGATGCTCCGATTGCTCGTAAAGCGTTAGACATAGAGTACCTAACTTGGTACTCCGAGGCGTTGACGAGTCCCAGCCTCGGGACTATAGTGAAGCGGCGTTCCTAGAAATGCTGGGGAAGCTGTTGCTATCCCGTATGCGCGCATGAATCTTCCCAACTCACTGACGCTGTTACGTATTTTTTTCGTGCCGGTCCTGATTGTCATCCTGCTAACACGCAGTCCTAACGTGGTGTTGTGGGGATTTCCCATGCGTTTCGAATTCTGGGGAGTGCTGATCCTGCTGTCGGCGGCGGCCACGGACTGGGCGGACGGGTATCTGGCGCGGCGGCAGCAGCAAATAACCACGCTGGGAATTTTACTGGATCCGATTGCTGATAAATTGCTGATTTCCGCGGCGTTCATTTCGCTGGTGGATATGCAACTGGTTCCGGCATGGATGGTGGTGATTATCATCGGGCGGGAGTTTACGGTGCTAGGCTTGCGGAACATTGCGCTGGCGGAAGGATTCACGATTGATTCGTCGGTGCTGGGAAAAACGAAGATGGTGTTGCAGGTGTGCGCGGTAGCTGTGGTGATTGCGGGAGCGCGGCACGCCTACCTGAAGCCCCTGGCGCTGCTGCTGCTGTGGCTGGTGGTGGCCAGCGCGCTTACCTCGGCGGCACAGTATTTTCTGCGTTTCTGGGGACACGTGGACGATCGCATCAAGCAGCGCCGGCGGCTGAGTATGCTGGAAAGCCGCAAAAAGTCGCAGGATGCCGTACCTCTCTGAAGCAGACGGCCAGAAATTGCTGGAGCTGGCGCGCAAAACGCTTGCGAAAATCATTACCCACCGGGAATTGCCGGAATCCATACCTTACGAGGGAATATTTGGCGAGCGCCGCGGTGTGTTTGTGACGCTGCACGTTGGCGGGGAATTGCGCGGGTGTATAGGAACGACGGAGAGCGACGAGCGGCTAGGCGACGCGGTGGTGCGATGCGCGGCAAGCGCGGCGTTGCGCGATCCGCGGTTTCGTCCGCTGCGCGCCGAGGAGCTGGATAAGCTGGAAATCGAGATGTCCGTGCTTTCGCCACTGAAGGAAATCCAGCTGGAAGAGATTGAAATAGGACGGCATGGCTTGGCGATATCCGATGAAAACCACCGCGGCCTGCTGCTGCCGCAAGTGGCAGTGGAACATAACCTGAGTGTGGAGGCGTTCCTGGGCGAAACCTGCCACAAAGCAGGCTTACCGCGCGAGGCCTGGCGGTTGCCATCCACGCGGATTGAAGGATTCACTTGCGAAGTGTTTGCCGACCGGAAAGACTAGAGAGAGATACAAAAAAAACCCGCCGCGGAACATCGCGGCGGGCATGAATTTTAAGGTTGAGATCGACTATTCGAGTTCAACGTAATCGCCGGCGTAGATTTCCTTGGAACTGTAGGTAATCAACACCGTGGAACCGTTGGGTCCCTCGTTGATGACAATGCCTTCTCCCACCACTTCGCGCGGCAGATCCTTCCACTCGTACTTCTGGGGTGTAGTCCCGAAGCCATACATCTTGTACTGATAGCCCTTTGTTTGCGGGGCGGTTTCCGCCATTGGGCCCTCATAACGGAATACGCGGAAGTAATCACCGATGCGCACGCTCTGGTTGCTGCCAAGATTTACGAACGCGGTGCTGTTCTTACCGAGCATCTGCCCGTAGTCCGCAGCCGCAACCACCATGGCCACGCGTTTACCGCTCACGGGCGCGAAATGATCGAAGGACGAAGCATCCTTAAACGGCGGCCCGGGACGCTCCACGTAGGGACGCACGATGTCACCGCGCTGCACCCAACCGCAAGTGAAGCCTACTTCAGCAGTGGAGGTGGTGTTCTGCACGTTGACGACACGAAGTTGCCCGGCATCGACATACATCTGACCCATGGCTTTGATGAGTTTGTGCTGCCACTTGAACCACGGCACATCCATAGGGTCTTTATCGGGGCGGACGACGGAAAAGCGGTCGCCAATCTGAACACCCTTGTCGCGTCCCCGGTTGATGTAGACGTAATCGCCCTGAGCCCAGGTAATTCTGGGATTGGACTCTTCGCCAGAAATGACGCGAATGTCGTCAGGCATTTTGTCGGTGACGAACCCCGAGCAATTGATCGCCGTGTAGTCGGGCGAATTGGTGGCCGAGCCCGAGGGCGGGGCATCCTGCGCCGAAACTGTCGCGGCTCCAAAAAATAGGGAGAAAGTTAGTGCAGCTAGCGTAGCGCGCATTGCAAAGCTCCTTCGAAAACGCGTCCTGTGGCGGTGAATGACTTTTCTAAAGCGAAATTAGCAGGGGCGGCGGACGGCGTCAACAAGTTGGCCGAGGTTGCTTTACAAGTTTGATACTGCGAGGATAGCGACCTGTTACGAGCCGTGTTTTCAACGGCATGGAGCGGCAGGAAGGGGCTGATGGGGCGGTTTGGCGTGGGAAAGAGCCGGGTTTGTGCGGTGGCTGCGGCGACTACGGCATCGGGAATGGTCCGGGAGGTTCGGGCTGCGTTACGCGAGACGCCCACCGTGGAACTACGCCTTGACTGGCTGCGGAACGATGTGGAGCGCGGAAAATTGCTCAGCTGGGTGAAGAATCAGAGAAACACGGGCGCGGTTTTCATGGCGACTTGCCGGCGAGTGGCTGCGGGAGGGAATTTCAAGCGCGGCGTAGAAGCGCAGCTGTACTGGTTGATTCAGGCGCGCGACGCGGGATGCACGTGGTGCGACGTGGAAGTGGAAACGCTGCGACAACTGCCGGACAAATCGGTACGGGGATACGCGGTGCCGCGTCGGGTACTTTTGTCGGTGCATGATTTTGATCGGACGCCGAAGTTGCCGCGCGAGATCAAGGTGCCGGATCACGGCGACGTGGACGCGATGAAAATTGCGGCAAGCGCGGAGACCATCGCGGACAGCGCGCGGTTGCTGCGGTTGGCGCGCCGGTCGAAGAATTTTGTGGCCGTGCCGATGGGTGAGATCGGGCTTCCGGCGCGAATTCTGGCGCTGCGGGAAGGAAGCGCGCTGGCGTACGCGGCGGTGGGTGCGGCAACAGCACCAGGACAGATTTCGCTTAACGAAATGCTGCATTTGTATCGCGCACACACGCTGACTCGCCAAACGCGTGTGTATGGAGTGATCGGCGATCCGGTGGGTCATTCGCTGTCGCCGCTGATGCACAATACCGGGTTCATCGCGAGTGGTGTGGATGCTGTGTATCTGCCGTTTCTGGTTCACAAGTTGAAGGATTTTCTGGAAGCCGTCCCGGCGCTGGGAATTCGGGGATTCAGCGTAACGCTGCCGCACAAGCAGGCAATTCTGAAGCATGTCAGCAAATGCGATCCGCTGGCGGCGGACATCGGCGCGGTGAACACCGTGACGGTGGGACGCGA
>JBBSFG010000196.1:0-7368 GCA_038238965.1 Candidatus Acidiferrales bacterium
GTCCGAGAAGGTTTATTCGAATCATGGCTAGTCGAAGCTCCTCAGCGCCAGGCCCACAGCAATGGCCAGTTGCGGCGCCATCTCGCGAATCTGATCGTCGCTGTGCCGGCTGGGATTAATGATCACCTTCCGGAACGGGTTTAACTCTTCCACCGGCATCGCAAACTCTTCACGTAACAAGTCCACCAGTCCGGGCACACGTGCCGTTCCACCCGCAACTACGATGCGCTGGATGTTTTCCCCGCTCGCCGTGGCTCGGAAGAAGTCGAAAGTCTTTTGAATTTCCAGCGTCAGGATGTCCGAGACGCTGCGCAGGATCTGCTGTTTCTGGTCGTCCGTCACGCTCGGCAGCGTTTCACCCATCTTCAACCGTTCGGCGTCCTCAAAGCTCAGATCCAATTCCTTTTGCAGCGCGTCGGTGTACTGGTTCCCGCCCACGCTCACGTCGCGGGTAAACAACGGGATGCCCCCGCGCACAATGTTGATATTCATCACGCTTGCGCCGATGTTCAACAGCGCCACCGTCTGGCCCGCATCCGGCTCGTAATTCATTTCAAAGCAGTTCTGCAATCCGAAAGCATCGATATCCACCACCACCGGCGTCTTGCCGGCCTGTGCCAGCACGTTGGTGTGGTTCAGAATCTTGTCCTTCTTCACCGCCACCAGCAGCACGTCCATCTGCGCGTCCATGGACTCCAGCAACTGGTAGCTCAAATTCACGTCCGCGATGTCGAACGGAATATGCTGGCTGGCTTCCGAAGGGATGCGGTCGTAAAGCTCGTCCTCGCTCATCAGCGGCAGCGGAACCCGCTTCACGATCACGGAGTGCCCCGAAACCGAGGTGCCCACGTTCTTCGTCTTGATCTTCTGGGCATCGAATATCTTCGAAATGGCGTTGGCTACCTGCGGCGCATCCATGATCGCGCCATCCACCACGGTGTCCTGCGCCAGAGGCTCCAGACCGAAGCTCACCAGCTCATACCCCGCCTTGGTGGATTTCAGCTCCACAGCCTTGATCGAGCTGGAGCCTATATCCAGCCCCACCAGTTGCTTGCCTTTTCGCCCGCCTGGTAACCACATATCGCGGCCTCTTTCCTTCTATCTCTGCTGAAACTCGACCCTACCGGCGCCTCGCGTGCGCCTGACTCATCTTCCGTTCCATCCAGCGGTCCAGAATTGTCTTACGAAGTTTCCACCGGTTGCCCAGTTTAAAGGCAGGTATTTCGCCCTCGGTGATGTAACGGTACAGGGTGTCCGGGGAGATCCCCAGATACTGCGACGCCTGCCGAACGTTCATCACTTCTCGCGATTCATTCACGAGGACAGCCACCCTGGCTTCCGAATACTCGCCCAGACTTTCAATCATTTTTTGGTGCGCCCCGCTGCGTTGCAAACTGGCGGAGTGCTTTTAGTGAATTCGTTATGACATTCCGCTGCGCGCACCGTCAAGGAATTCTCTGGGGGAGTTGTCCTAAGAATAGGGGTAGTTTTATCGGCAATTTCAGGCAGTTATGGGTGATTCGGGGTACATGGCCCAATATATTGTGGTATGGTTCTCATGGTACCACTATAGGCAGCATCGCGGCAAAGTTTACCTCTTCGCCCGCGCCGCCACACATTTCGCCTGCAAGGCTACGTGCCCGCGAATTTAAATAACCCGCGAAATCACCCCGAAATTTTCTGAACAGTTTATTGCCCGCTCGCGCCGTCGAGGATTGTCTCGTCCATCTATGGCGAAGCCACTCCCGGCTTGCCTCGAATTTCGAACATCAAACATCAAGCCCTACAATCCCAAACTCTTCCACAACCCATCAATCCGCGCCTTCGTCCCCGCGTCCATCAAAATCTCATCCGGCCAGGGCCGCGCAAACCCCTCCGTGGCCCACTTCCGCGTCGCATCAATCCCCATCTTCGATCCAAAATCCTGAATCCGCGAAGCGTGGTCCAGCGTATCCGCCGGCCCCAGATTAAACTGCACATCCCGTTCAGGATCGATCGCGCACAACGCCTTCCACGCCACTTCGTTGTAGTTATGCACGTCCACGTCGTGATCCACCACCACAATCACCTTCGTGAACATCGCTTGCCCCAGCGACCAGATCGCATTCATGATTTTTCGCGCGTGCCCCGGATAACTCTTGCGGATCGCCACGATCATCAAGTTGTGAAAGATTCCTTCCGCCGGCATCGCCACATCGAAAATCTCGGGATACTGCATCTTCATCACCGGCAAAAAAACTCTTTCAACCGCGTAGCCCATAAAATAATCTTCCTGCGGCGGGGGCCCCACCACGGTGGTCAAATAAATCGGCTCCTTCCGGTGCGTGATGCACTCCACGTGAAACACCGGGTACTCCCCTTCCAGCGAATAAAATCCCGTGTGATCGCCGAACGGCCCTTCCGTGCGCAGCTCTCCGAGATTCACATACCCTTCCAGAATAATTTCCGCGTTGGCGGGCACCTCTAAATCGCACGTCTCACAAGCGACCATCTCCACCGGCTCGCGCCGCAGAAATCCCGCGAACATCATTTCATCCAGGTCCGGAGGAATCGGCAGCATCCCCGCCAGCGCCGTCGCGGGATCGGATCCGATCGCCACCGCCACAGGAATCTTACCCTCGGGATTCGCCGCCCGCGCGCGCCGGAAATGCTCCGCTCCATGCTTCTGCGTCTGCCAGTGCATCCCGGTAGTGCGCTCGTCATACACTTGCATGCGGTACATCCCCACGTTGCGCTTTCCAGTTTCGGGGTTTTTAGTGAACACCAGCGGAAACGTAATAAACCGCCCTCCATCCTGCGGCCAGCATTTCAGAATCGGAAACTCCAGCAGGTTTACATCCGCGCCCTTACGAATCACCTCTTTACACGCGCCCGACTTCACCGTCTTCGGAAAAACAGCGCCCAGCTCCGCCAGCTTCGGCAACATCTTCATCTTGTCGAACAGTCCTTGCGGCGTCTCCATTTTCAAAAATCCCTGAATCCGCGCCGCCACGTCCTCCAGCTTGTCCACCTCAAACGCCAGCTCCATCCTTCTTACACTGCCAAACGCATTGATGAGCAGCGGCACCTTTGATCCCTTCGGCTTTTCAAACAGCAGCGCCGGCCCCACGCTGCGCTTCGCCCGCGATTCCGCGCGCGCCACCCGCTGCGCCACTTCTGTAATCTCCAATATCGGGTCCACCTCCGCGCGAATGCGCTTCAGTTCCCCTTCCTTCTCCAGCTTGGCCACAAACTCCCGCAAATTCCGATACCCCACGCGCCCTCCACTCACTTCCAAATCGCAAACTGTAGCACGAACTCATCTGCTCGTTTATATAGCTCGTTTATATAGAGGTGAAAGCACTGCTTCGTTTGGGGTCGCGGCGGGCATTTCAACCGCGGCGCATGTCGAGACGCGACTTTGCCGGTCGCGCAAACCGCGCCCCGTAATTTTCGGAGCACCACAGACAACAATTTTCAAGGTCTTGGATAGCGAATCCTATTCAGGCGAGTTTTAGATTCTCGACAGGGATCGAGACTTCCTCGATGGCGGAAAAAAGGTCTGCGACTCGCAGCGGCTTCGAAACGTACCCATCCATACCCGCCGCCAGGCACCGTTCTCTGTCTCCCGCCATCGCATGCGCCGTCATCGCAATGATCGGAATGTGTTTGCCAGTCTTTAATTCCTCGTGCCGGATTGCAGCTGTAGTCTCTAAACCATCCATATCCGGCATCTGTACATCCATCAAGATCAGGTCAAAATCCCGCGTCTTCAACACTTCCAGGGATTCTCTTCCGCTTCCGGCAACCATCACCTCGTGCCCTCTCTTTACCAACAACCGAACCGCCAGGGTCTGATTTATGGCATTGTCCTCTGCCAACAGAATTCTCAGCCGTCTCCGGTCCTCGCGCAGCGTGTGCATGGTTACCACTGCGGATTTTCCTTCCACGTCAGCCGGCGCCCCCATGACCATCTTAAATACCTGAAGAAGGTCCGAGCGTTTGATTGGTTTGGTCAAGTACGCTTTGATACCCAAGTCCCGGCAGCGGGCTGCGTCTCCCCGCAGACCGGCAGAGGTTAAGAGAATGATTGCCGGGGCATTCCGTACGTCCTGTTTGATCTTATCCGCAACGCTGAACCCGTCCATTCCCGGCATTTGCGCGTCCAGTAAGATCAGCGCTACGGGAGCTCCCAATGCTTGGGCATTCTCTAAAATCCGGAGCGCCTCCGGGCCGCTTTCGCTTAGAAGCGGCTTCATTTGCCAGGCCAGCGTTATCTCTTGCAGCATCCTGCGATCCGTTGAATTATCGTCCACAATCAGGACGCATAGATCCCGAAGGTTCTCCGCACCCATGGCCTCGTATTTTCTGGCCGCTGGCTTCTGCATTGAGAAACACACCGTGAAGTGAAACGTGCTGCCTTCCCCGATCTCACTTTCCACCCAAATTCTCCCGCCCATCAGTCTCACCAAACGCGAAGAAATCGCCAGCCCTAATCCCGTGCCTCCATATCGCCGCGTCATGGAAGTGTCCGCCTGGGTGAACGCTTCAAAAATAGTCTCTTGTTTTCCTTTGGGGATGCCGACGCCCGTATCCCTCACGGTGAAATGCAACGTAACGTCTTTTTCCGTTTCTTCCTGTATCTCGGCTTGTACGATGACCCCGCCTGCCGAGGTGAACTTTATAGCGTTCCCCACCAGGTTCACGATGATTTGCCGCAGACGAGTCGGATCGCCCCGCAAACCATCGGGCACCTCGGGCAAAATGTGGCAAGTTAGCTCCAGGCCTTTTTGTTGCGCGCGGAACCCGAGAACTTTAATGGAGTCGTCCAGTGTATCGCGCAGCAGAAAATCGATGGTTTCGAAATCTAGTTTTCCGGCTTCGATCTTCGAAAAATCCAGGATGTCGTTGAGCAGTGAGAGCAAAGAGTCTGCCGAGCTCTTCACCATGCCAAGAAATTCACGCTGCTCGTGGCTCAGCGTGGTTTCCAACGCCAAGTCGGTCATGCCGATAATTCCGTTCATCGGCGTCCGGATTTCATGGCTCATATTTGCAAGAAAGTCGCTCTTGGATTGATTCGCGGCTTCCGCGGCCTCCTTCGCGTCGCGGAGGTCGTGTTCGAACCGCTTACGCTCGCTCAGATCGCGCACAAATGCGGCAAAGTGTTGCGACTGATCGTGGCGCATCGCGGAAATGGTGATCTCCACGGGCATTTCCCGCCCGTGTTTGCTCGACGCCGTGGTCTCAAAACGTCTGTTGAGAGCGGGGCCTTGGTCCGACTCAAGCAGTCGCCGGATTTCCTGTTCGTATTCTTCGCGATGTTTAGGAGGAATGATCGCTTCGCATAGATTCTTTCCTATGATTTCTGCGTGACTCCACTGGAGAGCGTTCTCGGCTTGCGCATTCCAAACCAGGATTCTGCCTTCCGCGTCCATCTCCACGAATGCGTCGAAAGAGGTCTCCAAAATCTGTCGCGATCTTCTATCGCTGGCCTCCAGTGCCACCGCCTGCGCGGAGAAGCGCCGGTCAATCAACGAAGTTAGAACGGTCAGTCCAAGAATCATGAAAGTAACAACAATGATCACTACGGTGCCCAGTGAAGAAATACTCAGAGCGTGGGTCATGTCGCCATGCACCGCGGTTGACGCTGTGAAGTTGGCCGCTGCCATGCCCGTGTAGTGCATCCCGGGAATCGCGGCTCCCATGACCACCGCGCTCAGCGCCTTCGGCCAGCCGCCTGATCTCTTTTCTCCGCGAAAGCGAAACGTAAGCCATAGCGCGACGAAGGAAATCATCATTGCCAGACCAACTGAAATCACTACGATTCCGCTCGAGTAACGGCACACCGCCGGAAGCCGCATCGCCGCCATACCTACGTAATGCATGCTGGCGATCCCGCTTCCCATAAACACGCTGCCAACAATGATTAGCGGATAGCCCACCTGCGTTCGGCTCGCCACAAAAAGAGCAATCGCCGATGCCAATATCGCGGCAAAAAGTGAAAGTAAGACTGTTGGCCAGTCGTATTTCACGGGTACCGGCAGGCGAAACGCCAGCATTCCCACGTAGTGCATTGACCATATGCCAATCCCCATGGCGGCCGCCCCGCCGCATAGCCATACCACCCGGCCTCGCCCTCGTGCCGACGTGACTCTTCCCGCCAGGTCCAGCGCCGCATAGGAAGCCGCTATGGCGATGCAAACGGAAAAAGCCACCAGTCGAACGTTGTACGATCCGGCAAGCACGTCATCCAGCACAATTGTCATTGCGTTTTTTTCCTGGCGCTAAAACCGCGGCTACCAACGATTGAGGCTTTCGCGCTGTCAACCTGGCACAAACATTTCTATTGAGAGATAGGGGTGCTCACGGTCAGGAAGGGAAGAACCGAAGTACCGCTGAAGGGTAGCCTTAACTTAGCACGCTGTGGCGTCGCGAACAATTTGACCACCGGGAAAATGCTCAAACGATAATCCACACTGCGATTTTATAAGCTCTCTTTCGAACCTTGGTTAAAAGCCGGTGATGGCGTGATTCAGAACGGAATCCGTCACGACTGGTACAACCGCTCAATACCTGGCTAACTGCTGGGCTTCTCCTTGGTTTGGTCGGTTATCCAATTCGCCTCCCATGTTTTTCCACCATCAACAGAAAACGCCTGTTCGAAATGTGGCGTATTCGTTGTGACGTCCGACCACAGGAATCGCGCATAGATCGCCCGCCCTTCAAAGATCTGTTGGTTATAAAATTCACCTCGCCCATTGCTGAACTGCCCGACCATCGGATTCTGTTCGAGGACGCCGTCAGCCCCGTTGACCCAGTAAATACTCCATTGCTGAGTCTCCGGGTTGTAAAGACGCAGCGCTAGTCCCTGGACGTGCATGCGCTTGTCCGCGCTTTCGACGTTCATTTCCTCTACTTCCGCGCGGCCGTCCAAGACTTTTCGGCAAACAATGGTTCCGTCGAGTTCCACCCACTCAGTCGAACCGGCCAGCCGCTTCTTCAACCTTTTTAGATGGATTTTCCAGGTGCCAACCGCGTAATCAAAATCGTGTTGTCCGTCTCGTTTGTCGGACGCATTCTGCTGCGCACTGCCATGCTCACTGCGTGCCATCCCTCCTGGATTGAGGAAAACAAATGACCCACCAACCAAACCAACGACGACCAGCCATTTCAGGAATTTCATGATCTTTTCTCTCCTCGATCAAATTCTCAAATTCAGTCGACCTTCCCAAATGCGCATCCCTCGACCCAATGAACGCCCGATTTGATGGTACGATGCGCCCAACTTCGTTCTCGCCCGGGGACCTCTATGCGCGGCACTATGATGGATTTTCCGCTCACGCTCCCTACGATCTTAGAGCGCGCCGGAAGTATCTTCCCCCGCACCGA
>JBBSFG010000197.1:0-7361 GCA_038238965.1 Candidatus Acidiferrales bacterium
ATTGTTTGCATCGGCCGCAACTACCGCGCCCATGCAGCGGAGATGAATCACGAAGTCCCCAAAGAGCCACTCATGTTTTTCAAGCCGCCCTCTTCTCTGCTGGCTCCGGGCGGCGAAATCCGTCGCCCGGAAATTTCTGAGCGCGTTGACTATGAAGGGGAACTCGGCGTGGTGATCGCCAAGCGTTGCCACAAGCTGCGTGCAGGCGAAGATGTGCGCCCTTACATCCTTGGCTACACGGCGGTCAATGATATGAGTGCGCGTGACCTGCAGAAAAAAGACAATCAATGGGCGCGCGCAAAGGGTTTTGATACGTTTTGCCCGGTGGGCCCGGTGGTAACGGATGATATTGATCCCTGGAAAGGGATTAACATCGAAACGCGCCTGAACGGAGCGCTCCGCCAGCAAGGCAACACGAAAGACTTTGTGTTCCCGCTCGACGTGCTCATTCACTACATATCCAACGTGATGACCCTCATGCCTGGCGACCTGATCGCAACAGGCACGCCGGAAGGGGTTAGCCCTGTGGTAGCCGGAGATGTGGTGGAGGTTTCCGTGGAAGGCGTAGGATCGCTGCGAAATTCCATCGTAAACGATTAATTCTGCTCAGTTCGGGAAGCTCAGGCCAAAGAGTTAACGCGCCAAGCAGCAGTAATATTTGGTCCCCGGACTCTTTGGCGTTTTCCAACTCTCGATTTAAAAGAAAACTACGATTTTGCCGTGCCCTCTTGAATGGTGGTCTGAAAACTGATGGCCATCAGCCACTTACCGCCTCGCTTAATCCACACTCTGCTGACGTGAATCGGCTTGCCCTTGTACGGCTGGTGCAGGCAGGTCATGACGACGGTGTTTCCGAAGTCGGACATCTCCGCCGACACGAGCGGCGCCGGCGCGGACGCATAACCGGTTTGCTTTTGTAAATTGAGTGTGGCGATGCGATCAGCCTTGAAAACCGGATGATCGCTGCTCGAACTTACGGTAACGAATTCCTCATCCACATGTGGCGACCACGCGGCTGCGTCGTGATTAGTCACGCCCGTCTCCAGCGCCTGCCACGAAGCGATCACTCCGTGCTCCGCTTCATTCTTCGGATGGTACGGCACGGTCTTGCAGGGGTTCTCACATTCCTTCACGCCGGTGCCGGTGGAAGGCGCCGCTTGATCTGCCTGGTAAACCTCGTGGTATACCAGCAACCGCCAATTGACCGCTCTCTTGACCCACACGCGCAACACGTGCATTTTCCCACGCTCGCTCATGATCACCACTACTTGACCGTAGTCGCGATGCTCCAGCTTGGCGCCGCCCTCATCTCCCATCGGCGAAGGCGGCAAGGAACCCAGCGCCTCGGCACGCTTCCATGTTTTTCCTTCTCCATTCGTCCATGTAAAGTCCGAGTCTAAAAATTTGCCGACACCCTCGGGGTCCTGCTTCGCGGCAGCAGTCACGAATGCGCGATCTGCCTGCGATACCGAAGCGTCGCTGGTATCTAACGAGACCCCACTAGCGGCCACGTTCGGCGATACGGCCAAGCGAGCAATTCCCATACCACCAGCCAGGCAACATACCCACGCACCGAGCACTTTACGCCGCATCACAGAGCCTCCCGGAGATTTTTGAGCCTCACAACGCAAAAAGGGCCGGCTCGTACCCTCCGGCCCTTCTTCAATTCCAAAATAGATTTAGAACGTAACTTTCAAACCCAATTGAATGGCTCGCGCGCTGCCCGAACCCAGAACCGGGTTGAACGAAGCGACGTCAGGAGTCGCACAACCGCACCCGAAGGGACCACCAGACGGATCGGCGGTCGCGCCTGCGCCATAGCCGCTAGCTCCGCCCCAGGGATTTGCAAAGTTGGGGTGGTTGGTCAGGTTAAATACTTCGCCGCGGAACTGCGCCGTGACGCGCTCGTGGAATTTGAAATTCTTGGAGATTGACAGATCTAAATTGTGGAATCCGGTATCGCGAAAAACGTTGCGGCCCAGATTGCCAAAGGCTCCGGCCGCGTTGGGCACCAGCACGGAACGGCCATTAAGACTCACATAGCAACCTGCGGTAGCCAGGGTATTCGGGTCCGGAGCGTTGGTTGAACAGGTAGCCCAGGCTGCGGCAGTTTGCGCGTCGCTTAGTGCCACAGGCCCGGCCGGAGTTTGATATGTGCAATCGCCGGAATTCGGACCCAGACACAATGGAATAGACTCTTGCCCACGTGAACGGAAGTCCGATGGGTTGCCGAAGAAGTTCCAGCGATCGGCAGATTCGTTGCTTCCGCTAAAGTTATTGTTGCTGTCAAAGGTCTGCCAGGGTTGGCCACTCTGTAGTGTAACGATAGAGTTCAATTGCCATCCCTCAAGCAATTGTCCGAACCCTTTTTTCCCCGGAATTGTATAGGTGAAGGACAGTGTAAAGCGATGACGGATATCGAAGTCGCTGGCGCCGTATTCCGCACCGGGGTTGGCGCTATTTTGCGGGAGGTACTGGTTCCAGTTATAAGACATCTGGTCCAGCGCGTGAGAATATGTATAGCCCATCACGAATTCCACTCCGTGATAATTGCGAGCGGTCAGCGTCGCCTGCAGCCCGTTATAGTTGGAGCGGTACAGGTTTGAATAAAAGTTGATGAATCCGAGGTAAGGGTATTGCGCAGCAAACGGTTGTACGCCCGTTGCTAGATCAGGTTGGTTGATATCGCGAATACCGGCCAGCTTCGAACCGTGATTCCCGACATAGGCCGCATCAATAGCCAACTTGTTTGAGAAGGCGTGCTGGATACCGAGGGTCCAGTTCTGGACGAATGGCGTTTTGTAGTTGCGGTCCATGGCGAAAATGTCGCAGGGGCCCGCAGTGAGAGAACCATCACCGCAAGCTACGTTAGACGTGATATTAGACGGATAGATCGGATTGCCCCCGACGGAAGAGCCGTTCCAGTTCAGCTGGGAGCTCGAAAGCGTTACGCCGGTGGAAACAATGTTGCCAATCCCCGGGGTTTCGACCCCGCCGACTTGCAACGGCGCCCCCGTGGGGACGGTGTTCAGGCCCAAGGTCACGGTGTTGTTGGTGTTCTGCTGAGACATGAAGGCGCTCATGGACAGCAGGTCGTAAATCAAGCTATATCCGGCACGTATTACCGTTGTGCCCTTACCGGAAATATCCCAAGCCACACCGAGCCGGGGCGAGAAGTTCGTGTGATCACCCTTGTAGATAGAACCGATGTTCTTTCCTACCTGCTCGAGACCCACGGAGGGTTCAAAATTCCCGAACAGATTGTGCTCCTCGGAAGGCACTCCCTGATATTCATAGCGTAAGCCCAGATTCAGCGTGATGTTCTTACGGATGCGCCAGTCGTCTTGCACGAATCCGGCGTACAACCACTGCGTGACGTTGCGCGTGGGGTCGCCGGCTAACAGCGCGGCGTTTTCGGGCAGACCGGCCAGAAAGTCCTCAAGCGGCGTCGAACCAGCGAAAGCTTGATCGCCCGTAAATCTGATTCTTCCGCGACCTGCGCGGTAAGTGCCCTGATGAACCTTGTCGTCGCGAATTTCGCCGCCAAACTTGAAGGAGTGCTTGCCAACCAGATGAGATACCTGGTCAATTAGATCGTAAACTTTGTCCGGCCCAACCAATTTCGGAAAGTTGTGGAAGCCACCAAGTTCCGAGAATCCACTGATGCGAATATTTGGAAGTCCGCCGAGAACGGGATTAGTTACTCCGGTGTTGATCTGATAGACGGTATTCACGTTGTTGGGGATGATGTTCAGCACATAGTGGGTGTAGCCGCCGCGCAGATCATTGTTCCATTGCGCGGTCGGGGACCAGGCCCAGTGGCCGGCCACGGCTTGCGCCCGCGAATGGATGTTCGTCTCAAACTCCGCCTGCAACTCCGGGGCATCTTCCGCCAGCAGGGTGTCGTTGCCGAAGAAGTAGGAACCGCTGAGCGAATGGCGGTCGTTAAGGTGATAGTCAACTTTTCCAAGCACGTTTTTGGATGAATTGGAATTTGGAAAACCGCTGCTGATGGACTTGCTATCGCTGCTGTTGGCTCCGTAAAACTGCAGAAGATATTGGCTTAGGGGGCTGACCGGGATCCCGTTGGCCGCGAGCTCCGCGGTTGCGTCGGGTATACTTTGAGAAGTATCTCCAATCGACGCTGAAGTGGGCACATTCACCGTCAGCGAATTCCCCACGGTGTATTTCTGCGCTTCATACGCACCAAAATAGAACAATTTGTCCCGAATAATTTTTCCGCCCGCGCTGCCTCCGTATTGCTCCAACTCTACCGGAGTTTTCGGCTGCCCAACCGGGTTGAAGTAATTGCGTGCGTCAAAGGAATCCGACCGTCCGAAAGCATAAAGTGAACCGTGAATATCGTTGGTTCCCGACTTCAAACCCACGCTGGTGATGGCTCCGGGTTTCCAGCCGAATTCCGCCTTGGGATTCACCTGGGTGTTGAACTCTTGAATGGCGTCGATGGGCAGCAACGTCGCCGCATCTCCCGCGACAGCGGCGGCGTTCGTAATGCTCAAGCCCATGAATGGTTCGTCGTTCGCCAATCCATCAACAATGTAGCTGGTGTCTTCGGGCCGGATTCCGTTGGTGCTTTGCGTCCAGGGACCGCCGCCGGGGTACACCATCGTGCCGGGCCGCAGGGCCAAAAGGTTTTGGTAATTGCGCCCGTTCAGCGGGAGGTCATTAATAATTTCGTTGCTAATCGTGCCGCCGAGGGTGGTGGTCGTGGTGTCCACCATGGGCACATCTTCAGTTACGGTGATGACTTCGGCGTTCGAACCGGTCTGCAGCACCACGTCAACCCGGACTTCTTTGCCGACTTCCACCAAGATATTTTGCCGCTCGAAAATCTTGAAGCCCTTGGATTCCACTCGCACGGTATACGTTCCAGGAATCAAGTCGGCGGCAACATATTCGCCGTCTTGATCGGACGTCAAAGTTCGTGGCGCTCCGCGCTGTACGTCAGTGATGGTAATGGTCGCGCCAGCGACGTTTGCGCCGGAGGCATCCGTCACGGCACCGTTCATCCGGCCGTTGCTGCTCTGGGCACACACGGCGAAACTGGCGACCAGCATAAGGCAAAGAGCGGCTAGTACCCTCACGCTCTGAAACGGTGTTACGCCCATATTTACTACGGATTTCAAGCGCATATCCACCCCCAGTGGATTAAAAGGTATAGCGGCTATACCACCTAATCAGCGACCCTGTCAAGCAAATCATCAATATGAAGGATTAAAACAAGTGATAGTTGCCTCAGCCAAGTTGCTTGGCTCAGTGGTCAGACCACGATTGGTGACGGAGCTTGGGTCAGCGAGTTCACCCAATGCTTCCGTATATTGAACCTCAACTCTTAAATTATTTGTGCCGAATTGACACAGGCGCGCGCGTGCGATCCAAAGGAAACAACTGCAATTCCCATCTCACCGGCACGGAGGTGGGCGGGTAGCAGGTGGTTTTATCACAGGCCTGATACTCAAGTTTGCCGGCTATAGCCAGCGGCGTACCCTCTTTACTGGATGGTCGTCCCAGTCCAGCCGAGCTCACCTTAACGTCCTGGCTGATGCGAAACGTGCCCTCAAAAACCGGGACGCTCTCTTTGATCGCCAAGTAAAGTGTTTTGGCCGGCGGGTAAACAAGTGGTCGGGTTTCCAATTCCGGGTTTGGCTCCAAGACCAACTGGATGACCTTATACCTCTGGGCGCCGGGGGCGTACACGTGCACATCGGGGGGCAAGCGCACCTGCGCGACTAAAGTGATTCTGGTGCCGGGGACGCCAGTACGGTCCGATTGCCCCAGGGACAGCTGCAAGTGTGGAGCGTCCACCGTTTCTCTTACCTCAAGCCCTAATTCTGGAAAAAGTTTGGTAATGACGCTGTTTCCGGTGAGGCGTTCCCGATATTTAGCCTCGAAAAATTTCTCTCGAATAATGCCGTTCGAATCTATGAAGAAGTATCCCGGGCGCGCGAACCCTTTCTGCATGCCGGTAGCTTCGGCATTGAATACACCGTACTCCCGGATAACCTGGGAGTTGGGGTCCGCAAGCAAAGGGTATTTGATCTCGTGGCGGTCGGCGAAAAACTTCAAGATTGCTTCGGAGTCATAGCTGATAGCTGCCAGCTTGACGCCCTGCTTTTCGAATCGCGGCATTGCGCTTTGCAGCTGGACCAGCTGCCCTTTGCAGAATGGTCACCAGTCGGCCGAACGAAAAAAAAGAAGAACGGTGCCGTTCTGCCCTTTGAGGGAATCGAGAGTTTGTGCCTGGCCAAACTCGTCGTGGAGTGAAAATGCGGGGGCCTTCTGACCGATCGCAAGCCCGATGGACATAAACTCCATGGAAGAAATCTGGATTGTACTTTCGTCAAGGGTGCCGCGGATGGTGACGCTATCGCCCAAGTGCGCGTGTACGGCTGACTGCGGCTCAAGATCGTACATAACCCGGTTGGTGTCGTCGTAAAGCGCGAGCTTGGCGCCGGGCATTTCTTTGGTGCAGTCAGGGTTTTCACCGAACGCTTCGTCCGCATTGCAGCTGCTAGACACTAACGTGCCAGACCAGGTGCCTGATTGGGTCGCATTGTTCTGCGCGACAGCCATGGAGCCCCCGAAGAAAAACACTATCGAAAAGAAGAAAAAATATTTCGCTACAACTTTATTTTTCATTGCTGGCAGCCATTTCAACACTCTCATTTCGTTTTTCAACCCGACCACACTGTACGCCTTGCTATTCGGCTACACAAGATCACCGTAACTCGTGTTGAAACAATGTGGGCCAGCGCGTCAGATGCCTCGGTGCTCGCAATTTTGATCTATTCGAATGTACCAGTATCGCTGTGGACGATTTTTCTGAAGAAAAAAAAGATGCTCTAACCAGAAATCGAACGGCAGCGTTTGAAGACGTCACGGAAAGCCATGACAAAGACGGCTACGAAGATTTGTACGTCACGGCTTACGGCGGAAACAAGCTGTGTCACAACAATGGTGATGGCACCTTCAGCGATGTGACAGAGAAAGCGGGCGTAGTCGGCAGTGGATGGTAAATTCTTCAGATGTTTTCGATATTTCCCAGTTCGCGTTCGAGCAAATGGCTCCGCAGCAATCAGGACATGTAGTGAACATCACCGCGTCAATCGCAAGCCAGCCTGTACCGGGCGTGTCGGCAAGCCTTTTAAATCTGACGAAACGGGGTTTAGAATCGGCTACAGCTACGCTGGCCAGACTGTGCCCAGTTTTGTGCCCACCACCAAACCCTACCCATTGCTACCAAGTATTGACTCGAAGCCATAAGACCCCGCGATGCATGTACTTGTGGCAATCGGTAGCATTCCATCGCACTCGGTGTAACTTGTTGATTCTTCGTGCGA
>JBBSFG010000198.1:0-7326 GCA_038238965.1 Candidatus Acidiferrales bacterium
ACTTACCTTGAATGCGTGACACAAACAGTTGCAAAAAATGGTCCGCCTGTACTTCGGTGCAGACTTTGGCGTTGGGCCCGACTTTGTCGAGGCCCTCGATGATGTAACGGTCCGCCTCGCCGGAGTCCGCCGGAAAATGATGCAGCACGTTGCGTTCGACTTCATTGCGGCGGTTCGCCACCGTTTCGCCGCGCGTGAACTCACCGCGAGTCTCGACCTCCACGTGCATGGCCGGCGCGGTCACCAGCGTGGCGTCAATCGCCACCCCAACCGCCAGGGGATCGTACATAGGCGTCGCGCTATCGCCGAATTTTTCAGAAAGCTCCACGAGGAATTTGGCCACCTGATAGATGAAATCGTTCATCGGCCCGTGAGTCGATGCCAATTGATCCAGTTGCTTGTGGCCCAGCATGGTCTTGTCGCCGACGTCCAGGCCCACCATGGTCAGCGGCCAGCCGGCCTGAAAAACAATCTGCGCGGCTTCGGGATCGTTGTAAATATTCGCTTCCGCGGCGGCGTTCACGTTTCCGCCTTTTATGGACCCGCCCATCAGAATCACTTCTTTCACCAGTGGAACGATGGAGGGATCTTTTTCGACCGCCAGCGCAATGTTCGTCAGCGGTCCCACGGGAACGAGAGTGATTTCATGCGGCGAGGCGTGAATGAGTTCAATGATCAGGTCGGGACCAAAGCGCGCATCCACTTTACATTTGCTGCGCGGCAAATCGATGTTCGCCAACCCGTTTTTGCCGTGCCAGAACTCCGCGGTAATCAATTTCTGGAACAGCGGATGTTGAGCGCCGGCTGCTACCGGGATGTCGCACCGGCCGGCAAGAGAAACCATCCGCAGGGCATTTTCCAGCCCCTGCTTCGCGGTGACGTTGCCGGGCACCACGGTAATGGCGCGGACGTCTAACTCGGGTGAATTCAAGGCCAACATTAATGCCATGGCATCGTCCGTACCGGGATCAGTATCAAAAATGATCTTACGTTGTGACGCCAGAGAGGAAGACGTGGACAGGGCGCCGAAAATTACCACAAAAATAGTGAGCGCAGCTCGCGATAACCATCGAGGATTTTCACGATAGCAACTCGCGGAAGGAAAATATCGTCGAACCGGCGCAGCAACGGCCTCGTCGTCGCGCGGGAGGACAACGGGTGAACCAAAAGCGCTGCTGTCTTGCTGCAGAACCAACCCCTTCTCTACGAATTGTGCGTAAGGCTACGTTCGAGCAACTGGAGTGTCAAGGCAAAAGTAAAGCTTTCAGCCAAGTGACCAGGAAATATTCTAATGTAACGGTGCAGAAATAATTCTGAGGTTGATTAGGTGCTGCGCTGGTCACATCTGTGGCGCAAATGAGTCAAATGCTACTATTCGATTGGCACATGTACCGGAATGGAACAAGCCGGACTCTTCTGTTCATTTTGGCGATTGCAATCGTCAGTGGCGCTGCGGTCTGTGCGCCGCCGCCACAGGAAATACGTTCCACAAAGCGACCTGCGCTAGGCGGCCAATCCTCGCCAGCCGCAAATCGTCCTAACGTTCAATTCCGTGACGTCACTGCCGCTGCTGGGATTCACTTTCATCATGAGCGCGCTGCTTCCGATCAAAAGCTCTATCTCGAAACCATGGGCGCAGGGGTCGGATGGATTGACTATGACCAGGACGGCTTCCTGGACATTATTTTCGTCAATAGCGGCTACACGCCGTTCTTCCATCCCGCTCAACCGCCTCAGCCGGCTCTTTATCATAACAACGGAGACGGAACCTTTACCGACGTCACCGCGAAAGCCGGAATTCATACCGACGGGACGTTTTTTTTCGGCGTAGCCGTCGCCGATTTCGATAATGACGGTTATCCGGACATTTATATGACCGGATACCGCCGATCCGTGCTGTATCACAACAATCGCGACGGAACCTTGACCGACGTCACTGCCAAAACGGGTGTCGCTGACGAGGGAATGTGGGCCACCGCCGCCGGATGGTTTGACTACGACCGCGATGGAAATCTGGATTTGCTGGTTACCAACTATGTGCAATATGACGTCGATCACCCCGTATCTTGTGGCGGAAACAAGCCCGGGTATCGAGCCTATTGTCACCCGGACAGCTTTACAGGCGCCTCGCCACGCCTGTATCACAACAACGGGAACGGCACCTTTACCGACGTAACCGGGCGCGCCGGTCTCGAGAATCGCGATGGCAAAAGTCTCGCCGTTGTTTTGGCCGATCTGAATGGCGACGGTTGGCCCGATATCTTCATCGCCAACGACACGCAACGGAACTTTCTATATCTCAATAATCGTGACGGCACCTTTCGCGACGCCAGTTATTCGAATGGTGCGGGCTTCAGCGAAGACGGAAAAGTGGAAGCGGGCATGAGCGCCGATGCTGCGGACGTGCGCAACACCGGGTTTTATGATTTGTTCGTCAGCCACCTCGACTTTCAGCTGAATCGCTACTATCGCAACAGTGGAGACGGCACATTCGCCGACGCAACCATAGCCGCCGGCTTGGGTCAGTCCAATTACCGCAACAGTAGTTTCGGAGCTCGTTTTTTCGATTTCGACAATGACGGCTGGCCAGACCTCCTGGTGATCAACGGACATATTCTCGACAACATTGCGCTCTACCATCCCGACGTAACCTACGCGGAAGAAAAACGTCTCTATCGCAACACCGGCGACGGGCACTTTGTGGACATCACCGCAACGGAGCCGCCGGCATTCCGTGTCCCGCGCGTAGGCCGCGGCCTGGCTGTAGGCGACTATGACAACGATGGCTGGCAGGACTTCGTGGTGAATAACAACGGCGAGGGAGCGCAGCTTTTCCGTAACCAGGGAGACAGCCCTGCTGCGGCCCGGAAGAACCATTGGCTAGCCGTTCACCTAATAGGTACGAAAAGCAATCGCGACGGCCTGGGAGCGAAACTGAAGTTAGTAGCTGGCGATTTCATCGCCTTCGACCAGGCCAAAGGTGGCATGAGTTATTGCTCCGCCCAGGATCCGCGCATCTATTTTGGGCTGGGCGGCCACGCAAAAATTGATTCTCTGGAAGTTACCTGGCCTAGCGGCACCGTGGACGTCATTCGTAATCCAGCACCCAATGAAATTATTACCGTAAAAGAAGGCGCGGGCCTGACCGGCTATGACTTCCCAAAATTTCACAAACGCTAGCGCGGCCGAATTGGGCATCCGTATGCATCAAGGGGTCAGGCCGACATCGTTCCAGCGCAACTGGTATGCAAATATCTCCGGCAAACGCTTGCCTGGCCGCTAGTCTTCCCCGACAATAGAAGGCTCGATACCATCAATTTTTTGGCGCGTGGGCGCGTTCTTTACTTCTGGAGACCAGAATCGCATGGCAGCTGCGGACAAGTGTAAACGGCTGGTGGCGTATTTCTCGATGGAGATTGCCCTCGAGAACTCCATGCCGAGTTATAGCGGGGGTTTGGGCGTTCTCGCGGGAGATACGATTCGCGCGGCAGCGGATCTTCGGTTGCCGATGGTCGCCGTTTGCCTCCTCTACCGCAAAGGTTATTTTTCTCAGCGCCTGGCCGAGGACGGCACACAAACCGAAGAACCTGTGGAATGGCGCGTCGAGGATTTTCTTCAGGAAGAAACTCCCCGGGTGACCATCCCTCTGGAAGACCGCCGCGTCGAGCTTCGCTGCTGGCGTTATGCCGCGGTCGGCGTGCGTGGGTTTGAAGTTCCCATTTATTTTCTGGACGCCGATTTGCCTTCCAATGCGGATGTGGACCGCGCACTGACTGGCAGCCTCTATGGTGGCGATCCCTACTATCGCTTGTCCCAGGAAGTGCTGCTCGGTATCGGTGGCGTACGCATGCTTCGCGCGCTAGGGCACGATGGCCTGAGGCGTTACCACATGAACGAAGGCCACGCCGCTCTTCTATCGTTGGAATTGCTGGAAGCGGAGGCCGCGAAAGCCGGCCGCACCACTATCCGCGCCGAGGACATCGAAAAAGTCCGCTGCAAGTGCGTGTTCACTACGCACACGCCCGTCCCCGCCGGTCACGATCGTTTCCCCATGGAGTACCTCACCCGAGTGTTTCCGAATCAGACCGGACTTTTCGATTTGAAAGACTCGTCCTCAGCCGACCTCGTGAAGAGAGTGCTGCAGGCCGAACAAGCCTTTCCGGATTTGCAGCAAGCCGCGCGGGCGGGCGCTTCGCTGAACATGACCTATCTCGCGCTGAGCCTGAGCAAATTCGTGAATGGCGTTGCCAAGCAACATGGCGAAACTTCCCGCCAGATGTTCCCCGGCGTGCCTATCGAAGCGATTACCAATGGTGTTCATGCGGGCACCTGGACTTCCCAGGCCTTCCGGCAGCTCTTCGACCGCTACATTCCTACCTGGCGTGAAGACAATTACAGTCTGCGCGGCGCTCTGGGACTACCGCCGGAAGAGGTCTGGGCTGCACACCTGATTGCCAAGCACGAGCTTCTGGAAGTTGTGCGCCAGAAAACCGGCATGAAGTTCGATCCCGTGAAATTTACCATCGGATTTGCCCGGCGTGCCACTGGATACAAGCGCGCCGACTTGATTCTGGCCGATCTCGATCGCCTGCGTCACATCGCCAAGAACGCCGGAAATTTCCAGATCGTTTACGCTGGCAAGGCGCATCCTCACGACGCGGGCGGCAAAAATATAATCAAGCACATCTTTCAGGCCAAAAAAGCCCTTCGCAAGGCAGTGCCGGTCGTATTTCTCGACGACTACAACATGGAACTGGGCGGAAAGATTACCGCCGGCGTCGATTTATGGCTTAACACCCCGCAATTTCCGCTGGAAGCCTCGGGAACCAGCGGGATGAAAGCGGCCCTGAACGGTGTGCCCAGTCTCAGCATTCTTGACGGCTGGTGGTCGGAAGGTCACATTGAGGGCGTGACCGGCTGGGCCATTGGAGAGGCTCGCCGTGCCACGCCGGATCTCGTCACCGACAATCCCGCAGACGCCGAATCGCTGTATGCAAAATTGGAGCACGTGATCGTGCCGATGTTCTACGACGACCGCAACCGCTATCTCAGCGTCATGCAACACGCCATTGCCATCAATGGGTCCTTCTTTAATACCCAACGCATGGTTCAGCAATACATCACCGATGCGTACATGCGCTGATTAGCATTTCCGTTTTACCACAGGATGTTTTTGTACATTGCCATACCTACCGCTGCATCCATACCGATTTTCTCCAGTGCGGCGAGTTCGCGCCTCGTTTTGATTCCGCCCGCGGCGATGATTGGGTGACGCGTAGCCTCACGCAGATTTTTAAACCACTTTAAATTTGCGCCGCTCATCGTGCCCTCGCGATCCACATCCGTGCACAAAAACGCCGCGCAAAACGGCTCCAGTTCCGTCATTACTTCTGCGGCGCGCAATTTGAGCGTGCGGCGCCAACCCTGCGTGGTGATGTGGCCTTTCACGGTATCTAACGCAATCACCACTCGGAAAGAATCCAGTTTCCGCGCCAATCGTTTCAGGAAGGGAAGATCTAACTTGCCGTCGCGAAACGCCGCGCTACCGATAATAATTTGCTCCGGCCCCCAGCCGGCTGTTTTTACAGCTTGGGCCACGGTTCGAATGCCGCCGCCAACGCGCACTTTCATCCCATAGGAAGCGCGGGCCGTTAGGCACAACTCTTTGACCATCGCAGCGTTCGGCGCTTTCCCCATCGCCGCGTCCAGGTCGATCACGTGCAGCCATTCATACTTCTTGAATCTGGCAAGCAGCCCAAACACGTCGGCCACCGCCAGCTCGCGCTTACGCCCGTGCACCAGTTGCACCGCTTGCCCGTCTTGCAGATCGATACACGGGATCAGCACGGCCAGCGCACCTGAATATCCTGGCTGGCCAGAAACGTCTTCAGCGAGCGAATGGACTGGATATCATCGTGAAAAATGGACGCCGCCAGCGCCGCGTCTGCCGCGCCATTGCGAAAAATCTCCACAAAATGTTCCGGCACCTTGGCCCCGCCCGAAGCAATCACGGGAACACCAACGCTGCCTGAAATTGCCGCAGTCAGCGGAATGTCAAAGCCTTTCTGCGTTCCATCGCGGTCTACGGAGGTCAGCAGAATTTCTCCCGCGCCAAGCTCCGCTCCTCGCTGCGCCCACTCCACGGCATCCAGCGTGGTAGGCTCCCGGCCGCCCCTTACCGTTACCGTCCAGCCCGCCCCATTTAATTTCGCGTCGATCGCCAGAACCACAGCTTGCGAGCCAAACTCCGCTGATAATTCCGAAATCAGCTCCGGCCGCAGGACCGCGGCGGTGTTCACCGTTATCTTGTCTGCTCCAGCGCGCACTACTGCGCGCGCATCGTCAAGCGTTCGAATGCCTCCGCCGGCCGTCAAAGGAATAGCCAGCTCGGCCGCTACTCGACGAATCGTCTCCAGGAACGTCGGGCGGCGGTCGCGCGACGCGGCGATGTCCAGCACCACGAGTTCGTCGGCGCCCTCGGCGTTATAGCGCGCTGCCAGCGCGACCGGATCTCCGGCGTCGCGCAACCCAACGAAGTTCACGCCTTTTACGACCCGCTCGCCATCGGTATCCAGGCAGGGAATGATGCGCCGCGCCAGGCTCACGCGGCAATCCGCAGAAAATTCTGCAACACCCGCTGTCCCGGGCCGCCGCTCTTTTCGGGGTGAAATTGCACCGCAAAGACATTCTCTTTTTCGGCCACGGCCACAAACTCGGAGCCGTACTCACACGTGGCGCGAACCTCCGACGCGTCGCCCGGCGCCGCCTGAGGATGAGCCGCATAAGAATGCGCGAAATAAAAGTATGCCTCGGGATCGACCCCTTCCAACAGGCGCGACTCGCCGTCGGAGCGCACCTGATTCCAGCCCATGTGAGGCAACTTCACGGCGCCGGTCAATGCGCGAACGCAGCCCGGAAGAATATTCAATCCCATTAGTTCCGGGGCTTCTTCACTCATTTGATACAGCGCCTGCAACCCCAGGCAGATTCCCAGGAAGGGAACGCCTCGCTCGAGCGCGGCGACTAGAGCTTCTCGCAAACCATTTTTATCCAATGCGCGTATCAGCGCCGCATAATGGCCTACGCCGGGTAGTATGAGCGCCGACGCGCCGGCCAGGCCCTCCGGCGAGTCCACTCTTTCCGTGGCAGTCGCACGGCGGTGCAGCGCACGCTCCACCGATGGAAGATTCCCCGCCCCGTAATCGATCAGCGTAACCTTCACAACAATCCTTTGGTGCTCGGCAGCACGCCGCGCAGACGTTTGTCGCGCGCCACGGCAAATCGCAACGCCCGTGCAAACGCTTTGAACATTGCTTCCACCTGGTG
>JBBSFG010000199.1:0-7310 GCA_038238965.1 Candidatus Acidiferrales bacterium
CTTGCCGAAGGTTGGGAAGTGCTCGCGGTGGACAATCTCATCACCGGCGATGAATCGAATGTCCGCCACCTGAGCGCAAATCAAAAATTCAAGCTATTGATCAAGGATGTCAGCGAAAGCGACGCCCTTCAGCTAGACGGCCACGTCGCCTACGTTCTGCATTTCGCCTCGCCTGCCAGCCCGCCCGACTATTTGAAGCATCCCATCGCCACGCTGAAGGTAGGCTCCCTCGGCACGCAGAATGCGCTGGAACTGGCCTTGCGAAAAGGCGCAAAGT
Source organism: Candidatus Acidiferrales bacterium (assembly GCA_038238965.1). GTDB lineage: Bacteria > Acidobacteriota > Terriglobia > Acidiferrales > UBA7541 > Acidiferrum. The sequence continues at coordinate 278 of JBBSFG010000199.1, forward strand.
TTTTCATGGCCTCCACCAGCGAGTGTTATGGCGATCCGGAAACCTCTCCGCAAAGGGAAGACTACTGGGGGCACGTGAACGCCATCGGCCCTCGCGCGGTTTATGACGAGGCCAAGCGCTTTTCCGAAGCCATGACGATGGCCTACCACCGCCATCACGCCGTGGATACGCGCATTGTGCGCATCTTCAATACCTATGGACCCCGCATGCGTCTGAACGACGGCCGGGCCTTGCCCAATTTTGTGTTTCAGGCGCTCAGTGGCCGGCCCTTGACCATTTACGGGGACGGAAAGCAGACGCGCAGTTTTTGCTACGTGGATGACCTGATCGAGGGAATTTACCGCCTCATGCTTTCCACCGAACACCTCCCGGTGAACATCGGCAATCCGCAGGAAATCACCATTCTGGAGTTTGCAGAACGCGTCCGCGCCCACTTTGACAATAAGCCCGAAATAATTTTTGAGCCTTTGCCGCAGGACGATCCCAAGCGCCGTTGCCCGGACATCGGCAAGGCCAAGCGGCTCCTGCAATGGGAACCCACGGTGCCGCTGGACGAAGGATTGAAACGGACCCTCGCGTATTTCAGGCAGCAATTTGCCGCTCAGCAGTCCGGTCCGGCGCGGACGTAAGCCCGCTATACCTTCGAAGAGCCGCTGCTTTCCGACCGAAGACTTTCCCTGCCGAATGAATAATATTCAAAACCCAATTCGCGCATCTGCGCCGGCGAATAAAGATTCCGTCCGTCGACCACCAGCTTGCGCGCCATCGTTTCTCCGGCGCGCGCCCAATCCAGTGTTCTAAAAACGTCCCACTCCGTGCACAACAACGCGGCGTCGGCTCCCCGAAGCGCTTCGTAGGGATCCTGGTGGTAGTGAACCTGCGGAAATAAAATCTTGGCGCGCTCCATCGCTTCGGGATCGCTGGCGTGAACGTCCGCGCCCTCTTCGAGCAGGCGCTTGACGACCTCCAGCGCGGGCGCGAAACGGATATCGTCGGTGTTGGCTTTGAAGGCCAGGCCGAGCACGGCGATGCGTTTGCCCTTCAAAACCCACAACGCTTTGCGCACCTTTCCGAAAAAATGGTCGATACGCTGCTTGTTCACTTTTTCCGCGGCTTTCAGAATGTGGAAGTCCACGCCAACGGACGCAGCCAGATGAATAAATGCCTGCACGTCTTTAGGGAAACAGAACCCGCCGAAACCGAGCCCGGCATTCAGGAATTGCCCCCCGATCCGCGGATCCAGGCCCATCGCGTGCGTCACTTCATCCACATTTGCGCCCAGCTGTTCGCACAGGTCGGCGATTACGTTGGCGTAGCTGATTTTCAGCGCAAGAAAGGAGTTGGAGGCGTGCTTGATCAGCTCCGCGCTGTTGATGGTGGTCACCAGAAACGCCGCCAGCGGCCCGGAAGGACACCGCCCTTCATGCACGGGACAATCAAACTGGCGTTTCAGGATCGGCGCGTAAATTTCCCGCAACTGCGCGGCGGAGGCTTCGTCTTCCACGCCCACCACGATGCGGTCGGGATGCAGAAAGTCGGCGACCGCGGTGCCTTCACGCAAAAATTCAGGATTGGAGGCTACTCGAAACTTGATGCCATTACGCGAATACGCGCCAAGAGCGCGCTGCAACTCCAGGCCGGTGCGCGCCGGCACGGTACTTTTTTCAATCACCAGCTTTGACGAGCGCGCCTCCTGGGCGATCTGGCGCGCCACATGGTCGATGGCCGAAAGGTCCGCTTCCCCGCTTTCTTTTGGCGGCGTGCCTACACAAATAAAAATAACCTCGCCCGCCCGAATGGCTTCGCCCGCGTCAGGAGTATACGAAATGCGGCCTGCCTTGCGGGCCGACGCGAGAATCGCGTCCAGGTGGCGCTCGTAGATCGGCACGATGCCGGCGTTCAACTTGGCGATGCGCTCGGTGTCGATGTCCGTGCAGACCACTTCGTGCCCCGCTTCAGCAAGGCAAGCCGCGGTTACCAGTCCTACGTAGCCACAGCCCATCACGGAAAGGTGCAAGCGAAACTCTCCTGAAATCGAATTGGTCAGCGCGGGGACCTTGCGCCGGCAAGACTCACTATCATCGCAGAACATTCGGCAGAAAGGCAGTTGCCGCTGCTGGGGCAAACCCTGCGAACACCGCCCGCTTACAAAGTTCGCTTGCCCATCAGCAGGCCGCGCAAGCCCAGAAGCACCAACTGCGGCCGCCGGCGAATCACGTTCCAGAGCAACCGCCCCGATTCATCGCGATTAATCTCCCCAAGCGAGGCGCGCGTGGCGGCGTCCAACAAATCGACCAGCCGCGAGTAATCCGCCTGCTGAAAATGATGGAGCGTGCGGCGAATGAGCCAGTGGGTACTGAGCTCGCGCCGCAGCGCGCCCATTTCCCTGCTGCGGCCACCATGCAAAATGGACTGTGCCACCGCCAGCGCTCCGCGAAAGCCGGTAACGATGCCGCCCACGGTGGACACCTTTACTTGCGCGGCAGCGTCGCCAACCAGAAAAACGTCGCTGTTGCCCACCCGCTTGCGCACCGGAACCCATTTTCGGTAAACCGGGATGCGCGCTCCTTGCCATTCGAGAGGCTCGAGATTTTTCTTTTCAAGAAAGCGCTCGAACCGCCGCTTGGTGTCGCTGCCGTGCTCTCCGATTACACCTAATGCTCCGCGCTCCGCGGACTCCGGCACCAGCCAGTAAAAATACGGCGTGTCGTCGGGAACGAACCACACCCGCGTGGTGTCCACGGGGCAATCCTTGGGCAAACGCACAATCGTTTGCATCAGCGGCACGGTTTCTACCGCGGGCCAACCCGCGGTGCGCGCCACTCTGCTGGTGGCGCCGTCGGCGCCCACGACGCTGTCGGCGTGCAGCTCTTGCCGCTGGCCGCCGGTTTCGGTTTCAACGCGCAGGCCGCTGGAATTGGGCCCCAGTCCCAGAAAGCGTGTGTCAAACGAAAGTTGCGCGCCGGCTTCCTGAGCTTCGCGAGCCAGAGCAGGAATCAGTTTCGATCGCTCGATGATCAGGTCAGGCTGCGAGAGCACGATCTGAGCCGAGCGCCCATCGGTGAACAATTCGAATCGGCGAATTTCGTTCACGATGCTTTCGCTCGCCGCGGCACCCAGTTGGTTGCGGAAATGGTTGGTGACGATAAGAGTTCGCGCAGGGGGATCAAAACGAGGTTTGGACTCGAGCACGCGGACGCGTCGTCCACCCCGGGCCACCGCGGCGGCGGCATACAATCCTGCCGCAGAACCGCCGACAACAACTATTTCGCCGTTCTCCCCGCCTGAGCGGAGTTCGTTAAACTTGTTTGCCACTGTTTGGTATGCCCCAACGACGCGGATGACCTGGACGCTTCAAAAAAATCGCCGCGCTAGAATGAATTACACCACCGGCCCGCCCCTGGGGGAACCATGAGACCAACAGGATAAAACGCCCCGCTAAGTATAGCGAAACTGCCGTGATGGGCAAAGAAAGAGCGGAGGCCGTAGGGCGGCGCGATTCCGCTCAGGCGTGGAAAGGCTTTTCTTGCTGCCGCTCGTACGGGGCGTTTTCGAGCAAGATCACGCCACCTAGAACCAGCGCGAGCGCAATGACGCCGACGATGGCTGCGCTATGAGACGGCAGATAGCTCACCATTACGGCCACGCCGCCGCTGAACGCCCCCAGAAAATAAAGCGACAGCACGGAGCCGCGATGACCCAGCCCGAGGTTTGCCAGTCGATGCGCGGCATGATCTTTGCCGGGAGCAGTAAAGGGCAGCAAGCCGCGTCGCGCGCGCGAAATCGTAACCAGCGTGGTATCGAAAATCGTCGCTCCCAGGATGAGCACGGGCACCAGCCAGCCGGCCAGGTGATCGGCGCGGTCAAGACGCAATTTCAGCCCGAGCGTAGCCAGCAGGAAGCCCAGGAACATCGCTCCGCCGTCGCCCATGAAAATTTTGGCGGGCTTGAAATTCCATCGCAGGAATCCCGTCGCCGCACCCAGTAGCGCCGCCGCCAGCGTGGTCACCAGCGTATGCCCGTTCAGGTACGCCACCAGCGCGAACGATACGGATGCGATAGCCGCAATACCCGCGCAAAGCCCGTCCATATGGTCGAGTATGCTGAACGAAGCGGTAATGCCCACCACCCAGACGATGGTCAAAACGCCGTCGAGAATAACCCCGGTGCGTCCACCAACTAGCACGCTGAAAACCTGCGCATGAATGCCGCTGAAAAGCAGGATCGCCGCGGCCAGCGGCATGCCGATGAACAGTTTCACCTGGTGATGCAGCCAGCCGCGATCATCAAGAATCCCGACGGCGGCTACCAGCGACGCGGCCACGAGAATACCTTCAATTTGGGCCCGGGCGGGACCGTCAAACACGAACAGCACGGCGATCATCACCGCGCCATACATCGCCAGTCCGCCGAGAAGCGGAATGGGACTAAGATGCACTTTGCGCGGTCCGGGCAGATCCACCATGCCCACGCGCAACGCCAACGCGCGCACCGGAACCACCAATAGAAGCGATGCGAAAAGCGCAATGAAAAACGCAAGCAGGCCTGCGGCCATGCAACCTCATGGAATGGAAGCGAACCCGGCCCTGAGGACTGGAAGCCGTGCTCACATAGATTTGCCGGATTGGGGATCCGGCTCCCAAGACAAAGAATGGCTGCCCCACGCAGCGAAGCTACGATACTTAGAAAACTCTCACCCTACAAGTACGGAGTCCACGGTAGTAAGGTGCCGGTAATAACCAGGTGGCTACCTCCGGGCCATGACAGAGTAAGGCCCCTGGTGCACGACCCTTTCCCGCTGGCGCGGTATCAGGCCCACGGACTTGAAACGCGGTGCAGATCAATCTCGCGAATTATCGATGCGAGCTTGTTCATCTCAACCGTCCGGGAATACTCCTTGGCGGCAAGCGAGGCGGCTGCTCCCATGGCCCGCAGCCGCTCGGCGTCCGACTGAAGTTTGCGGAGAGCGGCGGCCAACGCACGCGGGTCGGAAGGATCGGCGCGAAGGGCGAAGCCGTGGCGCGCTCCGAGAGTGGCGACGTCGGTACCTTCTGGCGCCACCACAATGATGGGTTTCCCTGCGGCGATGATCCCGAACATCTTGCTGGGCACGACGACTCCTTCAAGTCCTGGCTTTATGGTGATGATGTGGGCGTCCGGCGCGGCGAGCACCGACGGAATATCGCCGGGCGGAAAGAACGGCAGGAAGCGAATGTTGGCGGCGCCAGCCGCCAGACCTTCCAGCCGCGCGCGCTCCGCCCCGTCGCCGACGAAAACAAAACCGATGCCATCGCTTTCCAATTGACGCGCGGCATCGATCAGCGTGTCCCACGCGCCATAAAAACCCAAATTGCCAGCGTGCAGCAGCACAAACCGAAAATTCCCGCGAATGGCCTGAACTACTTCGGGATTGAGCGCCGGTATAGGCGACCCAGCCGGGGGTGCATCGACGCTATTGCGCACTATCAACACCTTGGCGGGATCAACGCCCTTGCCAACGATACGCCCACGCATGTCATCGCCAAGCACGATGATCCGAGCGGCACGGTGCATCGCCCAGCGATGCAGCCGCTCCCAAATCCGCGCCACAAGTCCGGGCCGCACGATCGCTCCCGCCACCGCCATGTCGGGATACATATCCTGAATGTCGTACACCACAGGCTTCCGTTTAAGCATGGCGATAATTGCGGCGGAGATGCCGTTGAAGGGCGGATCGGTCATCGCCAGAATAATGTCGCAGGGAATAAAAAGCGCGCGCAGCGAAGCGAGTTTCGCGTAGGTAAGGTAATTCAAAATACGCAGCTTCATTTGTATCCGCGGGTAATCGGTGGATCCCACGCGAATTACGGTGAACGCTGCTACGCCGGATGGACTCCCGCTAACACGTTCGGTTTGCCAGAGTTTCCATGGACGGCGCTCAATGGGATCGTACGAGGGGCGGCCGCAGAGCACCGTGACTTCATGTGTCTGCGCCAACGCATGCGCCATGGACTCCGCGACCTTGGCAGTGGCCGAAGTGTCGGGAGGAAAATACAGGTTCAACAGCAAAATGCGCATGCGCAGATTGTACAGGCAAGCGCAAACACGGCCCTCGCCGAGAGTTGAGATGTGCGCTACTTACGAGCGAACAACCAGGAAATCCCCGAGCACCAGCGCATCCATCTGTGTGCGCAGAAAGCAATCGATAGCTTCTTCCGGCCGGCACACGATCGGTTCATTGTCGTTAAAGGACGTGTTGAGCACCACCGGAACGCCGGTAAGATTTTCAAAGGCCTTGATGAGCTGCCAGTAACGCGAATTCGCGTCGCGCGTGACGGTTTGCAGGCGGCCGGTGCCATCGACGTGCGTGGGCGCGGGAATTTTGTCGCGCATTTCGGGCCGCACCGAATACGCCAGCGTCATGAACGGCGAGGGGTGCGATTTTTCAAAATAATCGCCGGTGGCTTCCGCGAGTATGGATGGCGCAAATGGCCGAAAACTTTCGCGATGCTTGATGCGCCGATTCAGAATTTCCTTCATCTCCGGGCGGCGCGGGTCGGCGACGATACTGCGGTTGCCGAGCGCCCGCGGTCCCCACTCGGCACGGCCCTGAAACCAGCCGAGTATTTTTCCATCGGCGATGATTTGCGCCGTGCTGCGCATCAGCTCCGGTTCGGACAGCTCCGCGACCGAATAACCATCACGCGCGAGAGCGCTGGCGTCGATGGCCCGCCGCGTTTCATCGCGTGAATAGCCCGGTCCCCAGTAGGCATGGTTCATGACAAAAGCGCGAGGCTTGCCGAGCACCTGATGCCACACGTAGTACGCCGCCCCCACCGACAAGCCTCCGTCGCCGGCCGCGGGATGCACGTATACATTTTCAAAGCCGGTAGCGTCGAAAATTTTTCCGTTAGCCACACAATTGAAAGCCACGCCGCCTGCAAGACAAACCGCCTTCATGCCGGTTTCTTTCGCCAGCTTTCGCAACATGCCCAGGTACACTTCTTCGAGTCGCGCCTGTAGAGAGCAAGCCAGATTTTTGTGGCGCTGCTCC
>JBBSFG010000200.1:0-7304 GCA_038238965.1 Candidatus Acidiferrales bacterium
AGGGTGGGGCACCCTCCGACTAACTGTTGATCTGGAAGGCGCGAGACTGCAGCGTTGGAGCGATTTGTATGGGCTCTCGGGTTACGCCGCCGGGTGCTTCAGGATTTCTGCGAGGGCGTGGAGGCGTTTGGCATCGTCGGGGGTTTTTGCTGCCGCGGCGTCCTGGTCGAGGGAATCGGCCAGGGGCTTGAGCTTGGCTAGTTTTGCTTTGTTCATGTGCGATGCTTCCGCGTCGCGCATGGCTTTTTGTAGTTCCGCGATGCGCTCTGCCGGCAAGGCGAGCGAGCGGGTGAGCTGATCGAGATAGGCCCTGGCGACCACAAACTGCGCGGGCCACTCGATTTTCTGCTGGTCCTGCACATTCAACTCCGGCACGCGAACGGTTTTCGCCGCGTCGATTTCGTTCTGGGTGAGGAATTGCGACGGCGTGAGTTCAAACACATCGAGGCCCCGGGCAATTTCCGAAGCGTAGATGCGGCCGTTATACCAATAGGCCGACCAATCGCCGCCGAGGACGAGCATTTTGGGATCGATGGCGCCGCGATCGAAGTAGGCAATCTCGAAAGGATGCGCGGCGTCGGTGAAATCCATGACAGAGATGCCGCCCTGATACCAGGCTTGCACTTCGATGTCGCGGCCTGGAACGGGAATGAGCGAGCCATTGTGCGCCACACAATTTTTGGTGTCGCCCTGGGCCGCCGGCAATTTGTAGTAGGCCGCCATGCTGAGCTTTTCTTCCTTGAGATGGAAGATGGCGTCGGCTCCCCAGTTATTCGGATCGTTCGGACGGCAGCGCGCGCCAAGTCCACCGCCCCATTCGTCGGTGAAGATCACTTTCGATCCATCATTGGAAAACGAAGCGGAGTGCCAGTAGGAATAGTTCGGGTCGTTCACGGCGTCCAGGCGTTTGGGGTGCACGGGATCTTTGATGTCCAGCAAAATGCCATTGCCCGAGCAAGCGCCGGCGGCCAGGCCGATCGCCGAATACACGGTGATGTCGTGGCACTGGTTGGTGTCCTCGGGTTTCTCTTCGCCTTTGTCGTGGCTGCCGCCGTTGTTTAAGCCGTTCATCGCCCCTGTTCGCGGATCGATGAATACGCGAGGGCTGGACACCACCTTCGCTTCCTGAGGCGCTGCGAGTGGGACTTTAATTACGTCGATGCGGAAGAGGGCGGTGTTGGGATCCTTGTCAGGTTTTTCGCCCGAGCAGCCCGCGAGCTCTTCCGTTTGGCGCACAAACGAAGTGCCCGACACGTAGATGTACACGTTGTCTTTATCGTTGGGATCGACCACCAGCGTGTGGGTGTGCGAGCCGCGGCAGGTCTGCACCGCCGCCACCTGTTTCGGATTGTGGATGTCTGAAATGTCGAAGATTCTGACGCCGCGGAAGCGATCTTTTTGGGCCGCCGGGGGCTTGCGTTCTTTTTCATGGCCGGGTTCAGGCGGAGGCCCGGGAGGAAATCCCTGCGCGCCGCAATCGAGCCGTCCATTGGGCATTTCCACGGACATGAATAGCAAATTTTTATGTACGGAGACGTCGCCCTGGCCGCCGGGGCAGACCATGGAAGTCAGCAGCGTGGTATCCGCTGCATTGGAGATGTCGTAGATATTCACGCCATAAAAATTTCCCAGGAACAGGTGGCTACCCTGAAACGCCAGGTCGGAGTTGGCGAACGCCAGCTGCGCGATCACCAATTGCAGCGCCTTGGGCATCTTCGCGGTGTTGGAGACACCGATCTGGCCAAGCATCTTCTGCACCTTTGGATCTTCCGGCGTGTCGGCGCCCAACTGAAACGACTGGGGCTTTTTGAGCAACTGGATGTGCTTCATGCCCATCGCCGATTCACCCGCGTCATAAAGGCCGGGCGTGAGAGTGAAGCGCGGATCAGTGGCGTTCGATCCAGTCATTCCGGGTGGCAGCGGGGGAGCGGGTTCTGGAGCAAACGGATTTTTGTCTTCCGCGGGCGCGACCGTGGTTGCAGGCGTGGTCCGCGGGATAAAAGGGCCTTGGGCCTGCGCGCGGCACACTCCGAAACAAAAAATAATGGCGGCTCCTGCCAGATGAAACGCAATACTGTGCAATCTGTTCATCAATTCTCCTCAGTCGATTTTGCTTGCAGCATGGACTGCATAATCCTGATCTCGGCGCGTTGGGTGTTGTCGGCGTCGGTGGCGAAATTGAAGATCTCGGCGTCCTGCCCGGCGCCGGCGGTGTCGAACAAATCCTTGACCATAGTGAGAGCGCCGTTGTGGTGCTGAATCATACCGTTTAGAAAAAGATGATCGAAGTCCGCGCCATGGGCTTTTCGCAGCGCTTCCATTTGCGCTGGTGTCAGCATACCGGGCATGGCGGCCATCGGGCGGCTGGACATGTTCGTGTTTGCCGGCATGGGCATTTGCATCGATATTGGTTCGCCGCGAGTTGCGAGCCAGCGCTTCATGAAATTGATTTCGTCGGACTGCGATCTGCTGATGCGTGCTCCCAGCGATTGCAGGGATTTATTTAGCGTGTGCGAGGCAATCAGCGCGGTCATCTCCACGGCTTGTTCATGGTGCATGATCATGCCTTGCATGAATGCGACGTCGTCCTGTGACTGCTGCGGAAGTGTACCTTGGGTGGACGGGGGCAGCACCTTGCTTGGCTTACCCGGCGCGCCCGGTTGAACTATTACGGGCGCCTTGGCGGGTTCGAGCCGCTGCGCGCGGGTGCGTGGTGCGGAACAGATCATGAAGGTGCTCGCGGCTGCTAGCAGTGCGACTCGATGGATGGAGTGAAACTTGTGGTGGCGGAGAAAATCGATGGACTTCATGCGTGGTGAGTGGAACGTCATTTTTCTTGGCTCATAAATTATCACGAAGCGGGTGATAGGAGTGCGAGGATGTGTGGCCTGGTGTGAGCGGTTCGTACAGATGATTGCATCGCAACGAATAGATAATTCTTGCTGGTCCCACGTTACAAGACCCACGCTCAAAAATCCAGGGTGGGGCAACCTCCGATTAACTTTGCGTTTTGAGTGGTGAGCGATCGCGGCAGTCACGGCGTTAGCACGCGCGTTTAATCCGGAGCGGCGATGCCGAGGCTTTTCATTTTGCGGTAGAGGTGGCTGCGTTCGAGGCCGAGGGCGCCGGCGGTTTGGGTCATGTTCCAGCGGTTTTCCTGTAATTTGCGGAGGATGAATTCGCGTTCGTAGGCGCTGCGGGCTTCGTAAAGCGTGTTGTAGGGTTGCTGCGGACTTTCGGCCACTCCTCGGAAAAGCTCGGGCGGCAAGTGGTGCGGCTCGATGCGCGGCTGGGGGCAGACGATGACCAGGCGCTCGACCAGGTTGCGCAGCTCGCGCACGTTTCCGGGCCAGGGGTAGCGCAAGAGAATGTCGATGGCGGTGTCGCTGAGCTCGCGGCCTTTTTTGCCGTAGGCGGCACTGAATTCGTTGAGGAAATAACGGGCCAGTGTGGGAATGTCCTGGAGGCGATCGCGCAGGGGCGGAACGAAAAAGGGAATTACGTTGAGGCGATAGAAAAGATCCTGGCGGAAGCTGCCGCGGGCGATTTCCTGTTCGAGATTTTTGTTGGTGGCGGCGATGACGCGCACGTCCACGGTGATGGTTTGATTTGAGCCGACCGGCTCGAAGCGCTGCTCTTCCAAAACACGCAGGACTTTTGATTGAGTGCGCAGGCTCATGTCGCCGATTTCGTCCAGGAAGAGAGTGCCGCCGTCGGCTTTTTCGAATTTTCCAATTTTATTTTCGGTGGCGCCAGTGAAGCTACCTTTTACGTGGCCGAAGAGTTCGGACTCGATCAGCTCGTCGGGAATAGCCGCGCAATTCACTTCCACGAACGCGCCCTTGGATCGAAGACTCGCGGCGTGCAGGGCGTGGGCAACGAGTTCCTTGCCGGTGCCGCTCTCGCCATAGATAAGGACGCGGCCGTTGGTGGGCGCGGTGACGGCGATCTGCTGGCGCAGGGCTTTCATGGGGATGCTGTCGCCGATGACCTGGTAGCGGTGGCCCAACTGGTTGCGCAGGGTCTGGTTTTCTTCTTCGAGGCGGCGTTGCTGGATGGCGTTGCGCACGCGCAGAATAATTTTTTCGAGGGAAAGAGGTTTTTCGATGAAATCGAAGGCGCCGAGCTTGGTGGCGCGCACGGCGGTTTCAATGGTGCCGTGACCGGAGATCATGATCACCGCGGGAGGATGCGGGCCGGACTGAATGCGGCTGAGGGCTTCGAGTCCGTCCATGCCGGGAAGCCAAACGTCGAGGAGAATCAGCTCGAGTTCGCCGCTGGAGACGCGCTCGAGCGCTTCTTCGGCGGAGCCGACGGCGTCGACGAGATAGCCTTCGTCTTTAAGAATGGAGGCGAGCGATTCGCGGATGCCGGGCTCGTCGTCGACGATAAGCAGATGCGGTTTGACGATCATCGCGAGAGCTCCGGTTCCGAAGCCGAGCCCGGCACGGGAGTATGCGCATCACCGGCGGCGACGGAAACGGCTTCGGTAACGGGCAGCTCAATGAGGAAACGCGAACCCGCGGGGTGATTGTCTTCCACGTGAATGGTGCCGCCATGCTCGGCGATGATGCGGGCGGCGATGGCCAGGCCCAGGCCGGTGCCGCGGTCCTTAGTGGAAAATTGCGGCAGGAAGAGCTTGTCTTTGTCTTCGGGCGAAATGCCGTGGCCGGTGTCGGCGACGGATATTTCCACGGTTTCGGCTTCGGCGCGAATGCGGGTGGACACCAGGATTTCGCGGAGCGTGGAATGCTCGAGGGATTCCGCGGCATTATCGATCAGGTTGATGACCACGCTTCGCAGCAAACCTCCATCGGCGCGCACCTGGGGAAGATTTTCGGCGAGATTGGTTTTCAGCGTAACGCCGTCGAGGCGATTGGAGAAGACCTCGATGGCTTCGTGGACAATGGTGTTGGCGTCGGTGGCAATCAGCTTGGCGGTGGGGAAGCGAACGAATTGCGAGAACTCGTTTACCAGAGCGGCGAGGGTGGAGACTTCGCGCTCGATGAGACGGGAGCATTCGTGCACAAGGCTGGTGAGTTCGGGATCGGCGGCGCCTGATTCGGGAGTTTCGCGGCGATCGAGAAAGCGAGTAAGGCGCTGCGCGGAAAGTTGAATGGGCGTAAGCGGGTTTTTTATTTCGTGCGCGATGCGGCGGGCCACCTCCTGCCAGGCGGCGGATTTTTGCGAGCGCAGCATTTCGGTGAGGTCGTCGAGCACCAGGACGTATCCGGCGTTGGCGCGGCGCGGGCCGAGGGAGCTGACGGTGACGGCCAGGTGCAATACGCGGCCACCTACGATGGTTTCAATTTCGCGCGAGACGACGCCCATGCGCAGGGAGCGGCGCATCAGGTATTGCACCGCGCGGGAAGCGTCGGCGCCGAGCAGATCGTCGAGAGTTTGTTTGTCGCGGGCCGCCGGGCCGAGCATGCCGCTGACCGCGGTGTTGGCGCGGAGGATGGCGCCGGTGGCGTCGAGAGAAACGACGCCGGTGGGAATATTTTCGAGCACGGTTTCCATTAATTGGCGGCGGCGCTCGAGTTCCTGGACGGCCTGCTGCAGGTTGCGGGTGAACTGATCGATCTGCGAGCGATTGTCGCGCAACTGCTTGGTCATGTTGTTGAAGGAGCGGACCAGCACGCCCAGCTCGTCCTGCACCTGATCGGGAACCTGATAGTCAAAGTTGCCGGAAGAAATTTCGCGGGTGCCTTCCGCGAGAGCCTGAATGGGAACGATGACCTGCTTGGAGAGCAGGAGCGCGACCCACATCACGGAGAAGAGCAGCAACACGGTGAAGAAAGCCAGGATGAGCAGCATCTGGCGCTTCAGTGCGCGCAGATTTTGTTTCTCTGCGTAATACTCAGCGGTCTGCGACTGGATCACGTTGAGGCGGTCGAAAAAAGCGGGACTGGTGCGATACGCGGTGACGAGAAAGCCGGGCGGGTTTCCCGGCTCATTGAGAGGGATGGGGAGAGGGATGCGCACGGCGGAATAAGTGAATTTGCCGGCTTCCCAGATTTCGATGCCGCTGGGAAGGATGCGCACCTGCTTGCCGAGGACGTTGGGCTCTGTACACGTGGAATTGTCGCGCGTCTCTGGCGGGTCTTCGCAGATGACTCCGCCGCTGACGGCGTTGCCGTGCTCATCCAGTAGCCAAACTGCGTCGGCTCCCGCAGCGATGGCGTGGCCCAAAAATTCGTGAATCGGCTTAGCAGCGAGCGGCTGGAGCTGGTGCGCGATGGTGTGCAAGCGGGGAATCTGCGTGCGCCCAAAATCAGTGAGCAGCAACTGGGTCTGCTCGGAAGCAATTTCGAGCGGCCTGGGAAACCAGCGGCCCAGCGTGCGGTTCAACAGCGAGTAGCTGACAAAAAACATGAACAGCACCGGGAGCAGCGAAATGGCCATGGCGCCGACGACCATTTTTGTTTTGAAGCGCGCGCCGAGATGGTCTTTGCTGCGCTCAATCCACAAGCGCACCACGGTGCGGAAGAGGATCAGGCCAAAGATCATCAGCGCGGCGGTGATGAAACTGGAAACGGCGTAGAGGGTCAGGACATCGCGCCAATTTTTTGGTTCGAATGGAACACCCAGCGATCCGAAAGTAAATACCGCGGCGAGCAGCAAGATCAGGAAGAGGGAGCCGGCGGCGAATCCCCAGCGCTGTTTGGAGCCGAAGCGGCTCACTGAGCGCCGCCATCGAATTCGCAGCGAAGTGACACAATGTGTCGACGCACGGCGGCGGCAATGCGAACTGGAGCGCACAAACAGAAGGAATCATGGGATGGACACTTTTCGTCCAAGGTCCCAGGCAGTCGCCGCAATGCGAATCGGAAGGGCCGCGAAGGCATCTCATTCGAACGATAGCCAGCACGCAAGGGCAAGTCAAGAATGGCGGCTGTACTTTTGCTGTCCACCTGCACTAAAGGGCAGGTATTAGCCATTTTAGAACTACTCCAGAAATTCGCCCATCCGCGTGCTGTGGCATTTGTTAATGTGAGCCTTGGTTATAAAGCTGCAGGAGTGCTGCGGATGTCCGTCCGTTTAGGCGAAATACTGATCAAAGAGAGCCTGATTACTCAGGACCAGCTCTCGAAGGCGCTCGAATTTCAGCGCTCCAATGGTGGGAAGCTGGGAAGCTGCCTGACCAAGATGGGCTTCATCACGGACGACGATATTACCGGCGTGCTCTCCAGGCAATACGGTGTTCCCTCGATAAACCTGAAGTATTACGAAATCGATCCGATCGTTATCAAGCTGATTCCGCAGGATACGGCGTTGCGGTATCAGGTGATTCCGCTGTCGCG
>JBBSFG010000201.1:0-7303 GCA_038238965.1 Candidatus Acidiferrales bacterium
AATCCGGTGGCGGCCACGCCGGAAAACCTGCGGGATGCGCGGCTTCATTTCGCCGACCATTGCGCGGTTTGCCACGGCAACGACGGCAGCGGTGACGGGCTGTTCGGCCGCGGGCTGTATCCGAAGCCGCCGGACTTGCGGCAAGCGTCCACGCAAAAACGTACGGACGGCGAGCTGTTCTGGTTGATCGAAAATGGAGTGCGCTTCACGGGCATGCCTGCATTCGCCGGGCATGGGATGAAAGAAGAATCGTGGAAGCTGGTGCATTTTATAAGGCACTTGCCGCAACTGACCGCCGAAGAACGCATCGAGATGTCGCGCTACAATCCAAAAAGCCTGGCGGACCGCGAAGAAGATAGAGAAGAAGATGATTTTCTGAACGGCGGAGCGGCGCCAAAAAACGCGAAACCGCCCGCGACTCGCCCATAAGGTATTCTGGAGTGGTCAAACCCTGGGGGTTTCCTATGAAAAGGCGATTTTTTTTAGGGATGCTGAGTCTGGTATTTTTTTCCGCTGCGGCGTTAGCCCATGGGGACAAGAAGCACGTGCTGGGAACTATCGAGAAAGTGAATTCCGGATCGGTCATAGTGAAAACGCGCGACGGAAAATCGGTGGAGGTGAAACTGGTGAGTTCCACGGTGTATGTTTCTTTGGTGGACGGCGCAGACAAGCCGGCAGCGTTTGCGGATCTGGCTGTGGGCCAGAATGTGGTGATTCATGCCACGCCTAAGGGCGAGCAGTTGGAGGCTGACGAAGTGAGATTTTCGGTCGCGGGGGTGGCGCGTCCGGTTTCACCGAAGAGTCAGCTGTAGTATTTTTTGAGTTTGGGCGAAGTGAAGTCCATGCGTGAGGCCGTCGGGAAGAAACCTTGCGCTCACGGTTGGAGGATTGGTGATTCCACGTACAAGACCCACCCTCCAGAAACCGGAGGATGGGGCACCCTCCGACTGACTTGAGTTGGTTGATGGAGTCTGGACAGAGTGATCTCTGTTCGATTACAACGAAACTTTTAGTCATTGAGGATGTGGCAGGAATGGGTTTTTAGTACCAGCCAGACGGCGCGATTTGCTTCTAACTGCAGGGTGCGCTTTGCTCCCGGCGTAAGATGCACGGTGAAGACGACCCCGCCCTCAGACCCGGTAATCACTTGGGCGACAAACATTGTGCCTTGCTGGGTTAGCGAAATGATTTTTCCGGCGAGCACGTTGCGGGCGCTCAGGCCGTGCGGCAGTTCGGTGGCCAGCAGAATATCTCCGGCGCGAACGGCGACTTTTACCTTGCTGCCGATCGTTGCGTAGCCCAACGGCGTTTCGATCTCACAAGCGCTTTCCTGCAGGCGAACGCGCATGACGCCGTCTTCCGCGCGCAGCTCGATTACCTGGCCATGAAGTAAGTTTTCAAATCCGGCGGCCTGCGCCATGGCAGAACGTCGCGGCGTTTCCAGAACTTCGTGCGGGGTTCCCGAGTCCACCACTTTTCCGCGATCGAGCGCGATTACCCGCTCGCCGAGGGCGTCCACTTCGATGCGGCTGTGCGTGACGTACACAATAGGGATGTTTTTCGCGGCGTTCCAGGCGCGCAGATCGTCCATGATGGATTTCTTCAGGCCTTCATCCAGGGCGGTCAGAGGTTCATCGAGCAACAGCACGCGCGGCGCGGTGGCGAGAGAACGTGCCAGCGCAACCCGCTGGCGTTCGCCGCCGGATAATTCGCCGGGCTTGCGAGCAGCCAGGTTCTCTACGCGAAACGCTTCCAGTATCTCTATCAGGCGGTTGGCGCGCTGAGGCCGGGGGACGTTGGCGAGGCCGTAGTCCACGTTTTGTTGCACGCTCATGTGCGGAAACAGGGCGAGGTTTTGAAACACATAAGCCATGGGTCTTTTTGCCGGCGGCACGTCGACGCGGTGCGCGGTATCGAGCAGAACATTCTCTCCGATGGAGATGCGTCCGGAGTCTGGGCGCAGCAAGCCTGCGATGCAGTCGAGCAGCGTGGATTTTCCGGCGGCGGAAGGGCCAAACACGATGGTGACGCCGGGAGGAATTTCGAGCGCGACATCCAGGACGAAGGGAGAAGGCTGTGCGCCGGAGCGCAGCTTACGCACGCGCACGGAAAGCGGCGCGCCGGTTATCGCGCTGCCCACGACGCCCATGCACGCCTGCCAAATTTGCGGTTCACGCCGTAAACCACGGAAAGCACGGCGAAAGAAATGGCCAGCAGCACCAGCGACATGCGATTGGCTGCGGCGT
Organism: Candidatus Acidiferrales bacterium; assembly: GCA_038238965.1. Classification (GTDB taxonomy): domain Bacteria; phylum Acidobacteriota; class Terriglobia; order Acidiferrales; family UBA7541; genus Acidiferrum. The sequence goes on from JBBSFG010000201.1 coordinate 2,247, forward strand.
ACTCCAGCGACTGCACGTGATCGTAGATGTCGATGGAGACCGTTCGGGTGACGCCCGGCAAATTGCCGCCGACCATCAACACCACGCCGAATTCTCCCAGAGTGTGGGCGAAACTAAGAACCACGGCGGTGACGATGCCGGGGAGAGAAAGCGGCAGAATTATTCTGGCGAAGGTGCGCCAGCGGCTGGCGCCGAGGACCGCGGAAGCGTCGAGCAGGCGTCGATCGATGCCCTCGAAGCTCACAATCAACGGCTGCACGGCGAACGGGAAGCTGTACAGGACGGAGGCCAAGACCAATCCGGTGAAGGTGAAAGCCAGGCTGCGATGCGAGAGCGCTTGCGAAATTTTCCCGAGCGGGCCGTGAGGGCCAAGCGCGATCAGCGCGTAAAAGCCCAGGACGGTGGGGGGTAGGACCAGTGGTAGCGCGACTACTGCTTCCAGTAAGAATTTGCCGCGCCAATTCCAGTACGCCAGCCAGTAGGCCAGGGGCATGCCGATGAGCAGCAAAATGGCCGATACGCAGGTGGCCAGGCGTAGAGAAAGAAGTAATGCGTTCATGTCGCCTTTGTACGAAATTACCTAGCGGGTCTCGCGTTCAATTGCGCAGCGGCTTCCCGGTTTTCAAGGTGTGCGCGATGCGTTCCTGAGTTTTTTTCTCGCCGCACAAAGAGACGAAGGCTTCGCGCTCGAGGTCCAGCACGTATTGTTCGCTGACAAATTGCGGCGAGGTCAGCGCGCCGCCGGCGAGAATATGTCCAAGCTTGCGTCCCACGTGCGCATCATAGTCGGTGACGTAGCCGCCGCGCAGGAGCATATGAATGGCCAGCTTGGCGCCCGAGGAAAATTGTTCGCCGAGCACTTTGATCTGCGTGGTTTGCGCGCCTTCCTGCCAGTTGGCGGCTTTGGGACGATAGCCGCCGCGGACCAGCGCGAGCGCAGCTTCTTTGGCGTCGCCGACGAGCCGGTCGCGATTCATGGAGACGCCATCTTCGCGGCGCAGGTAGCCAAGGTCGCGGCATTCTTCCGCGCTAGTTCCTACTTTCGCCATGGCAATGGTTTCAAAAACCGGCTTCATGGCATGAAATAAGTCCAGGTCTTCGCCGCCGGCAGCGTGTTCGTTGGCGCGAATCATCATTTCTTTGGTGCCACCGCCGCCGGGAATCAAGCCGACTCCGGTTTCGACCAATCCGAGGTAGGCTTCCGCGGCGGCCTGGATTTTTGCAGCGTGCAGGCTGACTTCGCATCCGCCGCCGAGCGCCAGGCCCTGTGGCGCGGCGACCACCGGCTTGGGCGCGTACTTGATGGCGAGATTGGCGTTCTGAAATTGTTTAACGGCCATGTGCAGCTCGTCCCACTCCTGCTCCTGCGCGGTCATCAACACCAGCATGAGGTTGGCGCCCACGGAAAAATTCACTGCCTGATTGGCGATGACCATGGCGTCGAAATCGGTGTCCAACTTTTTCAAGCCTTTGTGCAGCATGGCGATCAGGTCGGCACCGATGGCGTTCATCTTGGAGTGGAATTCGCAGCAGAGCACGCCATCGCCCAAATCGATCAAACTGGCGCCGGAATTGCGCTCGATTTCTTTGCCTGCATCTTTCAGCGACTTGAGAAAAATCACGCCGCGCGGCTCTTCCACTTTTTCCAATTCGCCGCCGGGCTCAAAAATTGAACTCGTACCTTTTTCCGATTCGTAAAAGCTGTTTCGCCCAATGGAGAGGAGTTTTTCGATGATGGGCGGGAGGGCGCGGCCTTCTTTTTTGATTTGGGCGGCGAAAGCCGGGACGCCCAACGCGTCCATCAGTTCGAAGGGACCCAGCTCCCAGCCGAAGCCCCAGTGCATAGCACGGTCGACATCTTCCACGCGATCGGAAATTTCCGGGACGCGGCGCGCGGCGTACAGACACATTTCGGAAAGCGAGCCCCAGATGAATTGCTGGGCCTTGTCGCCGGGCTGGCCTTCCAGCACGGGAACGAGCAGGGAGCGCAAACGCTCGCGAGTGTCTTCAATGGTTTTGCCCATTTCCAGCGAAGCGAATTTCGCTTTCTGGCGCGGGCGATAGTCCATGGTATTCACGTCGAGGGTGAGAATTTCTGTTTCGCCTTCGCCGCGCAATTTCTTGTAGAAGCCCTGCCCGGTTTTGTCGCCCAGCCATTTGCGCCGGGCCATGTCTTCCAGGAGCGGCGGGACTTTATAGGCTTCGCGCGATTCGTCGCCGGCGGCAGTTTCGTAGATGTTTTTTACCACGTGCATCAGCACGTCGAGGCCAACGATGTCGGCGGTGCGAAAGGTGGCCGACTTGGGCCAGCCGAGGGCGGGGCCGGTGCAGGCGTCCACTTCTTCGACGGTCATGCCCAGCTTGTTCATCAAGCGCAGCGCGTTGAGCATGGAAAAGGTGCCGATGCGGTTGGCGATAAAATTCGGCGTGTCTTTGGCGATGACCACGCCTTTGCCCAAGCGGCGGTCGCAAAATTCCGCGAGGGTTTCCAATACTTCGCTGGAAGTTTTTGGTCCGGGGATCAATTCGACAAGCTTCAAGTAGCGGGGCGGGTTGAAGAAATGCGTTCCGGTCCAGTGCTGCTGGAATTCCTCGCTCATGCCTTCGGCGATCAGGTGCACAGGCAGGCCGGAAGTGTTGGTGGTGACGATGGCTCCGGGCTTGCGAAATTCCGCGACGCGGGAGAGTAGATTGCGCTTGATCTCAAGGTTCTCGGCTACTACTTCGATAATCCAGTCGGCGTCTTTGCAGCGCGGCAAGTCGTCTTCAAAATTACCAATGGAGATTTTATCCGCGAGGGCGGCGGTAAAAAACGCGGCGGGCTTCGATTTTTTCGCAGCATCGAGACCGGCACGCACGATCTTGTTGCGATCTTCCTTGGAGCCAGGGGTCCAGCCCTGGGGCACGATGTCGAGAAGCAACACCGGCAGACCGGCATTGGCGAAATGAGCCGCGATGCGCGCGCCCATGGTTCCCGCGCCGAGGACTACGGCCTTTTCGATGCGATGTTTCATGAGGGCCTTTTCACGTTGGTACGAACGGACAGGTTACAAAACCAACATACACGGGTCAATCGAACTGACACAAACTTCCCAAGCGCCTAGACTGGTTTCAGTATGGCTGAACCGGTTATCTCCAGTGTCGTCCGGCATTGGCTGGACGACAAAGACAAGGTCCCGTCCAAGGGCGGCGGTGAACTGCGCGATGTTCCCGCGCGTCCGAAGGTCGGGCTGGCGCTGGCGGGCGGCTTCGCGCGAGGCATCGCGCACATCGGCGTATTGCGGGTGTTCCGAGATGCGGGAATTCACATCGACGCGGTGGCCGGCACCAGCGTAGGCGCACTGATTGGCGCGGCGTATTGCGCGGGCACGCCGCTGGAAGAAATGGAGCGCATCGGAGCGCACACCAGTTTTACGGATTTCGGGCGATGGACTCCATCGTGGCTGGGGCTGGCGACCAACCACCGGTTGGAGAAGTATCTGGCGCGGCTGACTCCTGCGAAACATTTCGAGGATCTGATTACGCCGCTGGCGGTCGCGGCCACGGACATCAATGCAGGGGTCACGGTGTACTACACGCGCGGGCTGCTTCTGCCGCCGCTACGCGGATCGTGCGCGTATCCGGGGCTATTCGTGCCGATACAATATGAGGAACGCACTTTGGTGGATGGGTTTTTGACTTCGCCCGTGCCGGTGGAAGGAGTGGCGCTGCTGGGCGCTGATATTGTGATCGCGGTGTACCTGGAAGCGACGAACCTGCAGCCGCCGCGGACGTTTACGGATGTGTTGAGCCGCTCGTTCAATATTATTCAGCGGCACTCGGATCTGGCGTGGCGGCAGCAGGCGGACGTGGTGATCGAGCCGGATATGAAGTCGTTCGTGTGGGACGATTTTACGCGGACACCGGAGTTGGTGGCGGCGGGTGAGGCGGCGGCACTGGCGGTGTTGCCGAAGATTCGGGAGTTGGTGGGGCAAACGGACGCAACTGTGAAGAGGTAGTGTTTAGATTTGGGGTTTTTTCTGTGGGGTTGAATCCACGGTTACTTCCACTACGACGGCTTGACCTTCGCCTTTGCCGCGCTGGGTGAGCCAGGCGGCGAGGCCGGCGGCAAATTTTTCAGGGGTAAGGCGGAAGCTGGTTTCGACGCGGCCGTCGGCGATGGGCAGGGTGTCGTCGAACTCCGCGGCATTGGTAAAATTGCGCATACAGAATTGGTCGAGCCATTCGAGCGGGCACGGCTTCGCTGCGCCGCGAATCACGACATTGACGTTAAATTTTTGCGAGTACATTTTGGAAATTCGAAGTTTGAGATTCGAAGTTCGAACGGTCAAAAGCCAAGAAACAATCTTGCGACGAGACTCTAAGATCCGACGAAGAGTCTACGACGCGCGCGGGCGCTTGACGGAATGGGCCAGGCCCATGGCTTCGAGCATCCAGATAAAATACCAGCCGATATCGGGTTGCCACCAGCGCAAGCCCAAACGCGCCGAGCCTGCGTGGGTGTGATGATTCTTGTGCCAGTTTTCTCCCCAGGCGGTGAGCTGGAAAGGGCCGAGCCACCAGACATTTTTGCTGGCGTCGCCATCGGTGACGTGATCGAGATGCGTCAGGCTGTTGACGAAGCACTGCATATGCAGGGTGTAGACCAGGCGGATGGCACCCATCCAGAAAAAGCCCATCCATCCGAAACCGAGGATCGGGCCGATAAAGATGGACAAAATAATGACGGGAGTTTCGAGGTAGCCCCAGATTTTGTAGACGCCGCGATTTACTTCCGGCGCCCAGCGATTGCGGTCCGCGGGCGGTGTTTGATACAGCCAGCGAAGATGCGCCCACCAGAAGCCGCCCTGCTGCGGACTGGAAATGTCGTTGGGCGTGTCGGTGGTGGAATGGTGCTGGCGATGATAGGCGACCCAGCTTGCGGGGTGGCCGGAAGCGTTGAAGACCGCCCAGAAAATCAGGATTTGCTCGATGACGCGATTGGTCTTCAGGGTTTTGTGCGCGAGCATGCGGTGATAGCAAACGGTGGTGCCTAAACCGCCGAAGGCAATGAAGAG
>JBBSFG010000202.1:0-7271 GCA_038238965.1 Candidatus Acidiferrales bacterium
GATGGCACACGGCGAATCTACGAGCTGGACCCTCAAGGCATTGCGCTGCTGCGAGACCATTTCGCGCGACTGTGGGACCAGGCGCTGGCAGCATTCAAGAAATCCGCAGAAGACGAATACAAAAAGGAGAAACAACATGAAGCCCGAAGCAGCACCAACCACCGCGGTGCGAAGAACCATTCAGGTAAACGTTCCCGTTGAAAAAGCGTTCGAAGTATTTACAAGGAAGATGGGGAGCTGGTGGCCGGCCAGCCATCACATCGCGGCGAAACCATTCACAGAAATTGTGATCGAGCCGCGAACGGGTGGACGGTGGTTCGAGCGCGACGCCGATGGCGCAGAGTGCGATTGGGGACGCGTGCTGGTGTGGGAGCCGCCGAAACGGTTGGTGGTTTCGTGGCAATTACAGCCGGACTGGAAGTTCAGCGCGGACATGGCGCGAGCAAGTGAAGTGGTGCTGGAATTCTTTTCAGAAGGGGCGGAGACGACACGGGTGGAGCTTGAGCACCGGCACATTGAACGGCACGGCGAAGGTTGGGAGAAGTTGCGCGCCGGGGTTGATGCGGCCGGAGGCTGGACGGCGCTCCTGGAGTTGTACCGCGAGGCGGTGAAGTAACAAACTGAGCTGGAGCTCCGTTCATTGCCAAAATTCCCCACACGCGAAACCGGCGTGTGGGGCACCCAGAATCAGACCTCTCCGGCATTATGTTCAGGAGGCAGCGGGCGATGGCGGAACGACAGAACGATTTCTCCGGAAAATGCGCCAGATTTTTCGCAGAAGCCACAGGCTGGGCAGAATCAAGATTAGCCATGGGATGATGGCAACTACCGTGGTGATCACGGCGGCTGTGCTATCCGCTAAAACCGCGCCGGATTGACGCAAGGCGTTGCCGATCTGGCTCCAACTGGAAGGATTGCCGGCGTTTCTCGGTACGCGGAAGGAAAACTCGGCGAGGATTTTTTCTGTCTCGTTGGCTAAGAGTTTTCGCTGAGCGGTCTCGCTATCCAATTGCGATTGTGTTTCCATGAGTTGCTGCTGAATTTCGACGAGGTCCTTCACGGTTGCCGACGGCTTGGCCAGCATGCTACGCAAATTGTCCCTGAAGGTGATGAGATTTTTGATTTTTGCTTCGGAATCGACCACTGCGGTAGTTTTGTCTTCACGTTCGGTGGTGTGTTGAGCGATTTTGCCTAGTCTTTCAGTTTGAGCAAACAGCTTGCCGGCATCCTGGGGTGCGACTCGCAGCGAGATGCTGCCAGAAGGCGTGGAGTCTTCCGCGCGGGTGGTGACGCTGGAGGTTACAACCTCGCATTGAATCGTGGCGCAGAAGGACAGGAGCGACTCCACGGACTGCTCGAGTTCCGCGTGTGGCGCGATTACTTCGAACTTGTGGATTTCGGCGATGTACCGCTGCGGCGATACAGCAAGCGCCACGGGTTCCAAATTTAGCAGGCCGGTTTCGCGCGACATGCTGGACAGACCCATGCCAGCCCTGGAATCCCACTGAGCCCGATCTACGGACATTTCCGCGGGATGAGAAAGTCTCCTGCAGCCCGTCGCGTTGAGAATAAAGGCCACGAAAATCAAATTTAGAAGTTTGCGGTGCATAACTCTCCCATTCAGTAACCACGCCGGGGCAAAGAAAACGGTGCATGCGGACATTCGCGGTTGCCGCACGTCCTGTATCCCGACTAGCTTTGAACGATGGAGCATGATTTTCTTGCAAGGATTGACGGGGATAGTCCGCGAGTCCCTTCCTGTTTAGGTAGACACCGGGTGACGGGTAGTTGTTCCGCAACGCGGATGTTTTGAGCGTTTGGAAACTCCAGGCGTGAGACAGTAGCCAGTGTTGTGTTTTGCACGGCTTTCGCCTTCAATTCGCCTTGCGCGGCCTGCGAGTGGCGATTAACCTTGAGCGCAAGGCGAAAGCGGCACAACAGCGTGCCTAAGGAGCAGCAATGGCGTCCTCGGTGTGGAAAGGCTATTTGTCGTTCGGGCTCCTTTCGATTCCTATTCGTCTGTTTACCGCGGCGCGCGGCGACCGCATCGCACTGAATCAGCTCCACGAAGTTTGTCATTCGCGTATCAAGATGCCGCTCTTCTGCCCCACCTGCGACCGCAAAGTGGAGCGCTCCGAGATCGTCAAAGGCTACGAGTACGAAAAAGATCAGTATGTTTTGTTCAGCGACGAAGACCTGGACAAGATTGAGCCGGAGTCCGCTCGCGCGATGGAGATTCTGGAATTTGTGAAGGTGGATGAAATCGATCCGCTGTATTACGACGCTTCGTATTACCTGACGCCGGAAGATGAAGGGAAAAAGGCGTATTCGCTGCTGCTGAAAGCGATGGAGGATTCGGGGTACGCGGCGATTGCCAAGGTAACCATGCACCAGCGCGAGCACATCGTGGTGATTCGCGGGCGCGCCGAGGGCATGACGCTGCACACCATGTTTTATCAGAGCGAAATCCGCGAAGTGGCGGAATTCAGCCATCAAGACAAGGTGGAACCGAAAGAACAGGAAAAGAAACTGGCGATGCAACTGATCGACAGCCTGGCGGCCACGTTTGAGCCCGCGAAATATCGCGATGAATATCAGGAAAGCATGCGGGCGATGATCTCCGCGAAACAAAAAGGCCAGGAAGTGGCTGCGACGGTGCACCCGCAGCGCGCCCCGGTGATCGATTTGATGGACGCGCTGAGAAAAAGCATCAATGCCAAGCCGGCCGCCAGCGCGAAAAAACCTCCGGTGCGGGTGATCTCGTCGGCACCGGCCGCGAAAAAGGCGAGCAAGAAGGCTACGGGCTAGCTTTTGATGGCAAGGACGGACCGATTCTCGCGTCTCGAATTTCAACGTATTCTGGATGTGACCGAGAAGCAGTTAAGCTACTGGGAGAAATTGCGACTGGTAGCGCCCCGCAAAAAAGGCGCTAAGAAAACCTACGATTTCCGCGACCTGATTACCCTCCGCACGGCCAAGCAACTGATCGAAAAAGGAGTTTCCGCGCAGCGGCTGCAACGCTCGATTGTGGCGCTGCAGAAGCAGCTTGAAGGAGTGAAGTCGCCGCTGACGGAACTGCGCATCCGTTCCAATGGCCGGGACGTGATTGTGGAACGCGCGGGCGTGCACCTGGAGCCCATCTCCGGGCAGATCCTGCTCAATTTTGAGACGCGCGAGCTTCATGAAAAAGTTCACGTGATGCCGCAACGCAATGCGGACGATTGGGTGACGCTGGGCGTGGAGCGTGAGCAAGTGAGCGACACGGGAGCGGGATTGAGAGCGGCGGCGGAGGCGTACCAAAGCGCACTGAATATCGATCCGGGGCATGTGGATGCGCTGAATAACCTGGGGATGCTTTCGTACGAGCAAGGAGTTCTATCGGACGCCGTGGTGCTTTTCCGGCGCGCGGCGGAGCTGCATCCTTACCACATGCTTTCTCATTTCAACCTGGGAAGCGTGCTGGAAGAGTCCGGCGAACTCGAAAAAGCGCGTAAACACTTGCGGATGGCGGTGCGGCTCGATCCGGAGCACGCCGACGCACACTACAATCTTGCGTTTGTGTGCGACAGGCTGGGCGGGTTTGTAGAAGCGCGCAGGCACTGGCGGACATATTTGGAATTGGATCCCAACAGTTCGTGGGCGAGCTACGCGCGGCGGCGGCTCACGCCTCAGAACAAGAAATAGATACGGGCGAAAGTCCAGGATTATTCGGGTTCAACATCATCGATGGAGGGTGGCGGGGCCTGTTTTTCCAGCGCCTGCCGCAGCCATTTTTGCAAAACGGGGACGAAAGTAGGCTTCACGTCGCGGAACGCCAAACCCATGCCGAGAGTCGGCTGCGAATACACCACCGAAGCTTGCGCTTCGAAAAATTGACCACCGGAAATAATTTTTACAGTTACACGGGCACCCCGGGACAGTGGAGATCTGGTGTCCAGATAACAGCCGTATAGACTGAGCTCATTCACCTGCGTGGATTCCGTTGCGCCGGTGTCCAATCGCGTAACTTCTGCGCACGCGGAGAATGGAAACCGTGGTGTGCGGCGTTGTGGCAGCTGTTCCATATTGTGAATGGCGCTCATCGGATGGCTCTGGATCGACTCGGGACCAAACCTGCGCTGGAATAATCCTACCGATGCGTTGAAAAACCGCCGTGACAGATTCCCTGTAGGAATGGCGGTAGATTGGTTTATTGCAGTCATTTTCTTTAATGTAGAGGCATTGCTGGCGGGAAAAGATTACAGCCACAAAGCAGATTTGCCCGGTGCCGGGCTGTTTGATAGAGTTCAACGGCGCTAAATAATTGATGAATCGGGGGCGGGCATGAAAGTTCAACAGTGGGTGCTGGACATGCTGGTGTGCCCCGTGTGCAAAACCGCCGTAAAGTTGTTGCCGGACGAGTCCGGGCTGAAGTGCCAGACGTGCAGGCGCGTTTATCCCATTCGGGGCGACATCCCGTCGATGATGCCGGAAGACGCGAAAATCGAGACCGAATAAGAGGCGTAAATTTTTCAGCGGCGATTTCCGCAAATGCACAAAACCCTCACAGGCTCCGTCGCGCGATGGAAGCGCCTGATTCCCCGCATGCGCGGAAAACGCGTGGGTGTCCTCGGCGATGTGATGCTGGATCGCTATCTGTGGGGGAACGCGTCGCGGCTTTCGCCGGAAGCGGCAGTACCGGTGGTGGATTTCGTGGAGCAGAGCGAATGCCTGGGCGGTGCGGGCAATGTGGCTGCGAACCTTGCGGCGCTGGGTGCGCGCGTGGAGTCGTTTGGAGCCATCGGCAACGACGAGCCAGGCCGAGCCATCCGCAAGTGCCTGAGAACGGCAAATATTGTTGATACGGGCATGATAGCGGACGCGCGGCGCATTACTACGGTGAAGACCCGCATCATTGCGCGGCACCGGCAGGTGGTGCGCGTGGACCGGGAACGGCGCGAAGAGTTGCGGGCGGAGTCGAGCGAGAAGGTGCTGCGGTCGCTATTTTCCGCATTGAAGCATCTGGATGCGCTGGTTTTGTCGGACTACGACAAAGGGATGATTTCGGACGATTTCGCGGAGCGAGCGCTCAGCGCTTGCCACCGGTTGGGTGTGCCGGTATTTGTGAAACCGAAGACCTCGCGGCTATATGCGTATCGCGGCGCACGAGCCATCGTATGTAATGCGAAGGAGGCCAGCTTTTTCGTTACGCGTCCGCTGGGCGACGAAAAATCGCTGGTGGAGGCGGGGCGTGCGCTGCTGGCGCATTTCGGATGTGGCGCGGTGGTGATCACCCAAGGCGAAAAAGGAATGAGTGTCTTCGAGGAAGGCACGCCGAAACATCTGCAAATTCCGGCGACAAGTTCCGAGGTTACCTACGCACGGGTAGGACAAACGGGGATATCGCGCGAAGCCGGAGGGCGGCAGGTGTTTGACGTGACCGGAGCGGGAGACACGGTGCTGAGCGTGCTTTCACTGGCGGTGGCGGCGGGCGCGACGATTGCGGAGGGCGCGGCGCTTGCCAATGTCGCGGCAGGGGTGGTGGTGGGGAAATTGGGAACGGCGCATGTCACTCCCAAAGAGCTGACGGCAGCGCTCGAGGAAATGCGCGCTTAGGCTATACTGATTTTATCGCTCGCAGGCGGGAGAAAACATGTCCTTATTAGATCCGCCGGTCGACAAACCTCAAAAATCTCGGGCAATGGGTTTTACGATCGTGGCGCTGGTTCTTGCCGCGGTGATATTTTCGTACTTCGCGTTTCGCTACTACCCGGAGAAACGCGCCGTGGAACATTTTTTGGATGCGTTGGTGGCGGGGAACACGGACACGGCTTATCAAATCTGGAAACCGGGCGCGAGTTATGGCATGAAGGATTTTCTGGCGGACTGGGGGCCGGAAGGTTATTACGGGCCGGTGAAGAGCTATAAAGTTTTGAAGGCCAGCGCCCCGATTCGCGCCAACGCCGTGGCGATACGGGTGGCGCTGAGCCCCTTTTCGCCGATGCCCGACGCGTCGGATGCGGAAAAAAGCCGCAAGACGCGGGTGTTGAGCATTTGGGTGCTGACGAAGGACAAGTCTTTCAGTTTCCCTCCATAAAAGTGCAATCCTAAAAGCATGGTGATTTCCCGTGAGCGCTGAGCAACGGAAGCTATGCGTCGGCGTGTTGTTTGGCGGGCGCTCCGGCGAGCATGAAGTGTCGCTGGCGTCGGCGGCGTCGATTATTCGCGGACTCGATCCTCAAAAATACGAAGCTGTGCCGATTGGAATTACCAAGGAAGGCCATTGGTTGGTCGGCGCGGGCGCGCAGAAGATGCTGCCGGAAGTTTTGAAGTCGGGGCAGCGCGTGGTGATGAGCGCGGACCCGACGGAAACGGCGTTGATCGCCTTGGACGGGAGCAACGCGGGCGGGAAAAAACTGGACGTAATATTTCCGGTAATACACGGAACGTTTGGCGAAGACGGAACCATGCAGGGGTTGCTGGAGTTGGCGGGATTGCCGTTCGTTGGCGCGGGAGTGCTGGGCTCGGCCATCGGGATGGACAAGGATGTGGCGAAGAAATTGATGCAGGTGGCGGGGATTCCGGTGGTGCCGTGGATCGCGGTGCAACGCGCGGAGTGGGAGCGCGATGCAAAATCGATACGCCGCGCGGTGGAGAAGAAATTCAAGTATCCGGTTTTTGTGAAGCCGGCGACACTGGGCTCTTCGGTGGGGATGACCAAGGTACATTCGCGCGCAGAACTTGGACCGGCGCTCGATTTAGCCGCCGAGTTCGCGATGAAAATATTGGTGGAGCGCGCGGTAAGCGCCCGCGAGATTGAGGTTTCAGTGCTGGGGAATCACGATCCGAAGGCGTCGATTCCCGGAGAGATTGTGCCGCACCGGGAGTTTTACGATTACGCGGCGAAATACCTGGAAGAGGGCACGCAGCTTTTGATTCCGGCGAAACTGAAGAAATCGGAGGTCAAGAAGGTACAGGCGATGGCGGTGACAGCTTTTCGGGCGCTGGAATTGAGTGGGATGGCGAGGGTGGACTTTTTTATCGAGAAGCGCGGGGGAAAGATTTTTTTGAATGAAGTGAATACTATTCCGGGGTTCACGTCGATCAGCATGTATCCGAAATTGTGGGAGGCGGACGGGATTCCGTTTCGGGAGTTAATTACGAAGCTGATCGACTTGGCTTTGGAGCAGCATGGTGAAAAAGCGCGCACCAAGTATCAGATTGAATTGCCGGAAGGCGCGGGCGGGGCCTTGGCGTAAAAACTTCTTTTTTTCGACAAAAATCCGACAAAC
>JBBSFG010000203.1:0-7253 GCA_038238965.1 Candidatus Acidiferrales bacterium
AACGCGGACAGATGCGCTCCTCCATCGCCACCCTCCGCCGCATCGCGCGCTTTTACCGCACCAACATTCTTTCGCTTTTTGAAGCTGCGGAAGAAAATCCGCGCCTGGTGCGTCCCGCGCAGCGCAAAATCCTCGAGACCAGTCCCGGCGTGCGCATGGAGCTGCTCGCCTGGGGTCACACCGCCATGGAGCCGCACCTTTTTCGCGTCCGCCCCGGCGGCGGCAGCGGCGAATCCTACGCTCACGAAGGCGAGGAATTCCTGCACGTACTTCGCGGCGAATTCGAAATCTGGCTGCACAGCGGCGAGCACTACCGTCTGAAACCTGGCGACAGCTTATATTTCGAAAGCTCCACGCCGCATCGCTGGAAAAATCCCGGCCGCAACGAAACATGGTTGTTGTGGATCAATACACCGCCAACATTCTAATTTCAGGAGACGCTTTCGTGTCGTTTCGATCAAATAGCTTCGCACTATTAAGTTCATCCAGGAGCACTGTCACGCGGAGGGTGCCCCACCCTTTCTTCTCATGGGTGGGTCTTGGGGTAAATCTTTGGGTTTTCCTTTTTTATCTTTCCTTCGCCCCCGCCATTCATGCCCAAACTCCCAAAGAAACAAAAAGCGGCGCCGACACCATCCTCCTCCACGGCCGCATCTACACGCTAAATTCCAAACAACCCTGGGCCCAGGCACTCGCCATCCGTGCCGGCAAAATTGTCGCCGTCGGCACCGACGCCGCTATTCAAGAATTCAGACACCCGGGCACCAAAGTCATCGACGCTGGCGGCCAATTGGTTTTGCCCGGCTTTGTCGATTGTCACATCCACTTTATCGACGGCTCCATCAGTCTCGGCCGCGTAAATCTCGAAGGCGCCAACGACGTCGCCGACATCCAGCAACGCTTGCGCGATTACGCCGCCAAACATCCCGGCAATGATTGGCTCCTCGGACGCGGCTGGGACTACGCCATGTTCGGCGCCGAAACCCTGCCCAACAAAAAATATCTCGACGAACTTTTCCCCGACCGCCCCGTTTTTCTCGAAGGCTACGACGGTCACACTTATTGGGCCAACTCCAAAGCTCTCGCCATCGCCGGCATCACTCGCGATACACCCGATCCGCCAAATGGTGTCATCGTTCGCGATACAAATACCCATGAAGCTACCGGCACCCTAAAGGAGGCCGCGCACGGCCTCATAGGTAAGTTCCTGCCGGAACCAACGCGAGCCGAAAAACTTGCCGCTTTACGCGATGGCATCAAGTGGGCTAACCAGCATGGCCTCACCCGCGTCCACAGCGCCGGTGGCGATTTCCCTGAGCTGGAGCTCTACGACGAACTGCGCCGCCACGGCGACCTCACCCTGCGTTTCTACATCGCCTATTTCATGGACCCGCCAGAAATGCGCCCGCAGGACCTCGAAGCCATTGAAAACGCGCGCGCGAAATATCACGACGCGTGGATCGACGCTGGAGCCGTGAAGTTCATGGTCGACGGCGTCATCGAATCGCACACCGCCGCCATGCTCGATCCTTACACCGACAATCCTTCCTTGCAGGGCAAACTTTTCTGGGACCCCGCCAAATATAATTCCGCCGTAGCCGATCTCGACAAGTGCGGCTTGCAGCTTTTCACCCACGCCATCGGCGATTTAGGAGTGCGCACCGCTCTCAACGGCTATCAGCACGCCGAAGAACTAAATCATACGAGCGATCGCCGCATGCGCATCGAGCATATTGAAACCATCAACGCCGCGGACATCCCGCGCTTCGGCAAGCTCGGCGTCATCGCCAGCATGCAGCCGCTGCACTCTTATCCCGACAACGACACCTTGAATGTGTGGGCGCCCAATATCGGGCCCGATCGCGCTGACCGCGCCTGGGTGTGGAAAAGCATCGCCGAAGCCGGCGGGCATTATTGTTTCGGCAGCGACTGGCCGGTAGTCACCTTGAATCCCTGGTACGGCTTGCAAACCGCCGTGACACGCCAGACCCGTGAAGGTAAACCCGCAGCCGGCTTTGTTCCCTCGCAGCGTCTCACCGTTGCGCAGGCCGTCGACGGCTATACTCTCGGCGCTGCCTTCGCCGGCCGCCACGAAAAAACCGAAGGCTCGCTCGAAAAAGGCAAGCTCGCCGACCTCATCATCGTTTCTCAAAATATTTTCGAAATCAATCCGCAAAAAATTTCAGAAACCAAAGTCCGCACCACCATCGTGGACGGCCAGGTGGTCTACCAATCCGATGCCAAATAACGCCGAAGAAAATATCCACCACGCAAAATCCGCGTTCAGCAATAACGCCAGCATTGCCGCGCGCTGCTGTTCAGCTCTCGCTCTAATCGCGCTCGCCTTCCTCTGCGCCGCCTGCAAACCCAAGCAGCCCACGCTCACTCTCCTCGTCTGGGAAGGCTACGCCGACCCCAGCTTCATCGCCGCCTTCGAGGAAAGCCACCACTGCAAAGTCGTCGCCTCCTACATGGGCACCAGCGACGAGTTGGTCGCCAAGCTTCGCGGCGGCAGCGCCTCCAACTACGACGTCATCTCTCCTTCCAGCGACGTCGCCGCTTCCATCGTCCGCGCCGGACTTGCCGCGCCTCTCAACCTTTCCAAAATTCCCGCCTACGGCCAGCTTTCCGCCAGGCTCCGCGATTCGAATATCGTCAAGCTCAACAATCAGGTCTACGGCGTGCCTTTCGTGTGGGGACCAAACCCGCTGCTCTTCGACACCACCGTGTTCGCCCAGCCTCCGGATTCCTGGTCGGTCTTCTGGGATCCCAAATTCCGCCAGAAAATTTCTGTCTGGGACGAGCTCTCCACCATCTATATGGCTGCGCAGGTTCTCGGCTACGACAAGCCTGATCCCAGCCAGCTCTACAATCTCTCCGACGCGCAACTCGAAGCCGTCAAGAAAAAGCTCCTCGAGCTCAAGCCCAACATTCGCAAAATGTGGGCCACCGGTGGCGAGCTCACCAATCTTTTCCAGAATCACGAAATCGTCGCCGCCATGGGCTGGCCGCTGATGACCAACGATCTCCGTAAACTGAATTTTCCCATCGGCGAAACCATCCCACGCGAAAACACCACCGGGTGGATCGATCACCTTATGATCACCGCCGCCAGCTCCAACAAAGAGCTCGCCCAGGCTTTTCTCGCCTACATGGTCGAAGCCCAGACCCAGAAAAAAGTTACCGACATCACCCACTACACGCCCGCCAATCCCGGCGCGGGGCAATTCATGACCGCTGACGAAAAGAAAATTCTTCACCTCGACGACCCCGACGCCTACATGCAGCGCATTTATTTCTGGCAAGACGTGCCGCGCCGCCCCAAATACAACGAAATCTGGAACGAGGTGAAAGCCGCGCAGTGACCGCAGCCCCCGCCATCCCTCCTCTGGAAAAAACCAGCGCGGCCGCGCCGTTGCTGCAAGTCCGCGCGGTCGCCAAACGTTTCGGCGCGCTCAAAGTGTTGAAAGGAATCTCGCTCGACATCGCCGCCGGTGAGTTCATCACCCTTCTCGGCGAGAGCGGCTCCGGCAAAACCACCATGCTGCGCTTGATCGCCGGGTTCGAACAGCCAACTTCCGGCGAAATCTGGATGAACGGCGAGCGCCTCGACACCCTGCCGCCGTACAAGCGCCGCGTGAACACCGTCTTTCAGCAATACGCGTTGTTCCCGCATCTCAACGTTCGCGACAACGTGGCTTACGGTCTGCGCGTCACCAACGCGCCCGCCCGCGAAATCGACACTCGCGTGCTCGACGCGCTCCGCATGGTCAAGATGGACACGTTCGCCGCCGCTCGCCCCGCCACTCTCAGCGGCGGCCAGCAACAGCGCATCGCTCTGGCCCGCGCGCTCGTCAATCGCCCGTTGCTTCTGCTCCTCGACGAGCCGCTCTCCGCGCTCGATGCCAATCTGCGCAAAGAAATGCAGAGTGAGCTGAAATCCCTGCAACGCGAAGTGGGCATCACTTTCCTTTTCGTCACTCACGATCAGGAAGAAGCCATGGCCCTCTCCGATCGCATCGCCCTGCTCCGCAACGGCGCCCTCGAACAAATCGCGTCGCCACGTGAGATTTATTCCCGTCCCGCCACCGCCTACACCGCTCAATTCATCGGCCAGACAAATTTACTGCGCGCCGAAGTTCGCGACGGCGTCGCCGCTTGCAATTCGCTGCGCTGGCCCGCCTCAGGGTCCGATGGCGCCGCTCTTTTTTCATTGCGCCCCGAAGCAATCCAGTTGGCAGCGGCCGCAATAGACTCGCCCGCGGAAGTCCACTTCTCCGCCGCGATCAAACAACAACTCTACGGCGGCGCCAGCGAATTGCTCGAAGTCGATTGCGGCGGTCAACTCCTGCGCGTAAAAATTCCCGCGCGCGGCCCACTAACTGGCGTTCAGAATTTCAGTTTTTCTGCAGTTGACGCCGTAAGAGTCGCGGAATGAAGTTTCACGCGCCACATCCGGCCTAGAAGAAAAATGTACTCGCGCGCCTACAAATCGATCGTCTCTTTACCGCCGCTGCTGTGGGTCGGCCTTTTCCTTCTCCTCCCCTACGCGCTCATGCTGGCCCACAGTTTCTGGCTCGTCCGCGACGGCTTCATCATCCATCAATGGACGCTGCACAATTACCGCACTCTCGTTACCAATCCCGTATATGCCGAAGTCCTGTTGCGCAGCATGCGCATCGCCGCCTCGGTCACCCTCTGTTCTCTGCTGCTCGGTTATCCTCTGGCCTACTATCTTTCCTTCCACGCCGGCGCGCGCAAGGAAATTCTCTATCAACTCGTCATCGTTCCGCTGTGGGTCAGCTATCTCGTCCGCGGTTACGCCTGGAAAACCATTCTCGGCAGCGACGGCGTACTCAACGGCTTCCTGCAATATCTGCATCTCACCAGCGCCCCGGTCGGCTTTCTGCTTTACAGCCCGTTCGCTGTAATCCTGATGCTCACGCACATTTACACGCCGTTCGTTTTTCTGCCCATTTACGCCGCGCTGGAACACATCCCGCGCCCGCTTGTCGAAGCTTCGCAAGACCTCGGCGCCGGCCCGCTCAAAACCTTTCTTCGCGTCATCCTTCCGCTTTCACTCCCCGGCTTGCTCGCCGGGGCAACTTTCGCCTTCGTCCTCTCACTCGGCGATTTTCTCGCCCCGCTTCTCGTCGGCGGCGCGTCCGGCACCATGATCGCCAACATCGTGCAAAGCCTTTTCGGCGCCGCCTATGACTGGCCGCTCGGCGCAGCTATCTCCGTCTGCATCCTGTTCATCACCGTCTCTCTTTTATTCCTCACCGAACGCCTCGAAAAGCGCTGGTCTTTCCGGTGAGCTCCGCCGCCGCAGCACGCCGCGCCCCGTTTCTCGCCGCCTATTCGACGCTCGTCTTCGCGTTCATCTATCTCCCAATCGTCGTACTCATCGTGTACTCCTTCAATCGCGACGGCGTTGGCGGCTTCCCGCCGCGCCATCTCACTCTCGACTGGTACCGCCAGCTGTTTGCCGACGCCGCCATCTGGACTTCCGTGCTCAACAGCCTCACCGTCGCCGCGTGCAGCGTCGCCCTCGCACTCACACTCGGACTGCTCGCCGCTCTCGCGCTCGACCGCGCCAGCTTTCCCGGCAAAGCCCTCTTCCGCCGCCTGGTCTTGCTCCCGCTGATTCTTCCCGGCATCATCACCGGCCTCTCCTTATTAATGTTCGCGGTCTATGCAGGCGCGCACCTCAGCCTGCTTACCGTTTTTCTCGGCCACGGCACCGCTTTAATTTCCGTCGCTACCACTGAACTCTTTGCCGGCCTCCAGAAAATGGATCGCGCCCAGGAAGAAGCCTCTCTCGATCTCGGTGCCACCCCGCTGCAAACTTTCTGGCGCGTTACTTTACCCAATCTCAAACTCTCTCTCATCGCCGCCGGCCTGCTCATCTTCACCCTCTCTATGGACGAAATCGCCGTCACCTTTTTCCTCATCGGCCGCGACAATACTTTGCCGCTCGAAATCTGGGGCCGCTTGCGCCGCGGCATTACTCCCGAAATCAACGCCATATCCACCCTGATCTTTGCCGTCTCTGTGATCTTGATCGTCGTCTGGTTTCACCTGCGCACTCGCGCGCAGCGCAAGACATTCTGAACCG
This sequence comes from Candidatus Acidiferrales bacterium, assembly GCA_038238965.1. Classification (GTDB taxonomy): domain Bacteria; phylum Acidobacteriota; class Terriglobia; order Acidiferrales; family UBA7541; genus Acidiferrum. The sequence continues at coordinate 6,119 of JBBSFG010000203.1, forward strand.
AGGAGCCTCTATGTCTCATTCACGCCGCAACTTCATCAAGTACGTGGTCGTCGGATCCGTCGCCGCCGGCTGCCCTATCGACGCCAGCCTCCTCGCCGTTCCCGACGAAAAATCCTCCGCCGCTCCGCGCGTGGAAGGCGAACATTTCGAAGTCTGCCATCAGGTCCGCGACGGTCATCAATTCGCCCGCCCCGAAGCCACAAAAAAAGCTGGCGTGGTCATCGTCGGCGGCGGCGTGGCGGGACTTTCCGCCGCATACTTTCTCGGCGGCAAGGGCAAAGACTGGCTGCTGCTCGAAAAAGAAAATCACTTCGGCGGCAACGCTTATCAGGAGGAATACGACGGCGCACCTTTCGCCACCGGCTCAGCCTTCGCCTTCAAAGGCGACCACGGAGATCAACTCGCCGCCGAACTGGGCATGAAGCTGCTCCCCGTCAACAATCCCGACGCCACCATCGTCAAGAAAACTTTCGTCGCCGACACCTGGAACGCCGGCCTCGATCACTTGCCTTATTCCCCGGTGGTCCGCGCCAGTTTCAAAAAATTTCGCGACGAGATGATGAAAATTGATATCCCCAAGGGCGTTGCCGAGCTGGACGCCCAGCCATTGTCCGACTTCACGGGAGGCTACGCGCCGGAAGTTCAGCAATGGTGGGATGGCTACGGCCCTTCCAATTGGGGCGCCACCACCGAAGATACTTCCGCTTTCGTGGGTCTCGCATCACTGCAAGGCATGGTCAGCGGCGAAGACAGCAAGCGCGTCATTCTTCCCGGCGGGCTCGGCTGTATCACCCACAAGCTCGTCGAGGTTCTTCTGCCCAAATACAAAGACCGCATGCTCGGCGAAGCCACCGTCGTCGCCGTCGTCCCCGATAACGACGGCGTGCGCGTCACCTATCTCCACGCCGGACAATTAACCACCGTCTCCGCCAAAGCCGTCATCATGTGCACTGCGAAATACATCACCTCGCGGCTGGTGATGGGCATTCCTCACGACCAGAAAACCGCCATGCGCCGCACTCGCTACGCTCCCTACCCCGTCGTCAACGTAATCTTTGACAAGCCCGTTTACAATCGCGGCTTCGACACCTGGTGCCCGGGAAATTCCTTCACCGATTTCATTGTCGCCGACTGG
>JBBSFG010000204.1:0-7250 GCA_038238965.1 Candidatus Acidiferrales bacterium
CGCGCTGCAATACGACATCGCTTCGCTGCTGTTCGATGCCAAGGCGGACTTGCCACCGGAATTAAGGCAGGAACTGCTGGATCATTATCTGGAGGCGCTGGGACGCTATGTAAAGCTCGATCGCGAAGCATTTCTGAAGCACTACTACGCGTACGTATATGTGCGCATCATGCAAGCACTGGGTGCTTACGGCTTTCGCGGATTTTACGAACGTAAGGCGCACTTTCTGCAAAGTGTGCCTTACGCGATGAAGAACGTGCGCTGGCTGCTGCACAACGTGAAGCTGCCGATTGAACTGCCCACGCTGATGAGCGCGTTTCAGGGCATGCTGGCGTCGGATAAATTGCGGGAACTTGAAAATGAAAGCGGAGACATTGCGCTGCGGATTTTCAGTTTTTCTTTTCATAAAGGGGCGCCGAAGGATGAAACCGGAAATGGAGGCGGTTTCGTTTTCGATGCGCGCACTTTGCCAAATCCTGGACGCGAGGAACGATTCAAGGCGCTGACGGGCAAGGATACGGCGGTGAGCGACTATCTGGGCCACCAGGAAAGTGTGCACCAGTTTTTGTCGAGTGTGACGTCGCTGGTGGATGCCAGCGTCAAGAGTTACCGGCAACGCGGATTTAAAAACCTGATGGTTTCTTTCGGGTGCACCGGCGGGCAGCATCGTTCGGTTTTTCTGGCAGAACAACTGGCAAAACATTTTCGCGCCAGGAAAGGCGTGGAGGTGGCGGTGCGTCATCTGGAACTGGAGAAGATGGGCAAATGAGGGCCGCGCGATGAAGGCCATGGTGCTGGCTGCCGGGCTTGGCACGCGCTTGCGGCCGCTCACCGATGACCGCCCGAAAGCGCTGGTGGAGGTTGGCGGGCGGACGCTGCTGGAAATTACTCTGGCACGACTGCGGGCTTTTGGGGTTATCGACGTGATCGTCAACGTGCATCATTTCGCGGACAAGGTGATCTCGTTTCTGGAAGCGCATGGCAATTTCGGGATGCGCGTTGAGATTTCGCGCGAGGATGTGCTGCTGGATACCGGCGGCGGATTGAAGAAGGCCGGTTGGTTTTTTATTGAAGATGCCGGTGGGGTAGCGGAGCCGTTTATTTTGCATAACGTCGATGTGGTCAGCACGATTGACCTGCAGCGCATGGTGAACGTGCACGTTGAGAGCCGGGCGCTGGCTACGCTGGCGGTGCAGCGGCGGGAGAGTAGCCGGCAACTGATTTTTGACGAGGGGCTTCGTCTGTGCGGGCGACGGAGCGGGCGCGGTCAACAAGCGGAGATGGTGCGTGACGCGCGAACGGCGGAAGAGCTGGCTTTTTCGGGGATACATGTGATTTCGCCGCGATTGTTGGCGTTGATGAAAGAGGAGGGCGTGTTTTCCATTGTCGATTGTTATTTGCGGCTGGCTGGTGGCGGGGAGAGGATTGTGGGTTTTCGCGCGGATGAATATTACTGGCGCGATTTGGGTAGGTTGGAGGATTTGGACCAGGCGGGGCGGGATTGGGAGCGGAAGGTTTTTACGGAATAGACGCCCTCGAAGAGCCGGCGAGGGCTTGCGCGATAGATCGAAGAGAGATTCCTCCACTACGCGGCCGGTGCTCGCTGCGCGAGCAAAGAAAAGACCGGCCGCTTCGGTCGGAATGACACGTCTGGGTTGGTTTCGTTGAATGTTGCCAAGATCAGTGTGGGACGGGGCTCTCTGCTACGGCTGGCGTGACAAGGCGTGGCGAGGGCACGGACTCGGTCACGGTGTTGTGGAGTGTGGGGCGGGAGTGGCGAGGCCGAGGGATTCCATGATGGCGTCGTGGAGCGCGGGGCGGACTTGGGCGATTTTTTGATTTTCGCGAGTGGGATGGACACGATTGGTTAGTAGCACAACAAAAAGATCGCGGTCGGGATCGATCCAGATGGATGTGCCGGTGAATCCGGTGTGGCCGAAGCTGTGCGCGGAGAAGAAGTGTCCGCTGGAGCCGCCTTCGGTGGGCACGGCCCAGCCGAGAGTGCGCGTTCCATTCGAAAGGTGCTGGGGCGTGGTGAACAGCGCGATGGTGGAGCGGCGCAAAATGCGCTGGTGGGCGTAGCTGCCGCCATTTAGAAGCATCTGGCAAAACGCGGCAAGGTCGGGTGCGGTGCTGAACAGGCCGGCGTGGCCGGAAACGCCGCCGATGGCGAAAGCGTTTTCGTCGTGAACCTCTCCCTGAACCATGCGGTGGCGCAAATTGTTATCGATTTCGGTAGGAGCGATTTGCGGCCAGAGCTTTTTGGGCGGGCGGAACATGGTGTTGGACATTTTCAACGGATTGAAAATGTAGCTGCTGGCAAGATCGTCGAGAGTGCGGCCGGTGAGGCGCTCGATGATTTCGGCCATGAGAATAATGCCGAGATCGGAATAGACTTCTTTGGTGCCGGGCTCGTAATCGAGGGGCTCGGCAAAAATTCTTGTCAGGGTGTCCTGCTTGCTTTTCGAAGTACGCCAATATTCCTTGAAGGGTGGCAGGCCGGAGGTGTGCGTGAGCAGATGGCGCACGGTAACTTTGCTGCGCCATTCTTTCTGCTGGGGATTCGCGGCCCATTCGGGCAGATAGCGATCGATCCTTGCGTCGAGGTCGAGTGGGACAGGGAAGTCGCCTTCGACGAGCTTGGCGACGAGCGTGGTGGTGGCGACGACTTTGGTGAGGGAGGCGATGTCGTATTTAGTCTGCGCGGTGACGGCAGAAGCCTGCGCATCGTAGTTAAGCTTGCCGAAGGCGTGGACGGTGACCGTGCCCTGGTAGCCGATCGCGAGAGTTGCGCCGGGGAAGGCTTTGTCGACGATGGCTTTTTCGATGACCTGGTACGCGGGCTGCAATCGCTTGTCGGCCGAAGCGTCCATGGGCTGGACGGTTTCTGGTTCCACCGGGCGAGCGATACCAAAGCCGGCTTTGAGATTGATACCGGGAATGGTGACGGGCAGATGGCCGTGAATGGGGATTTGTCCGAAGAGTGCGCGAGCGACGGAAATTTGCGCGACATCGCTGATGCCGAAGGCGGCAAGCCAGGTATCAGCCTGCGGGAAATTTTCGATCAGATACGGGCTGCCGAATCCCACGGTGATAACCGGTTTGCCGGCATGGAAAACTTGTTCAGCGAGCGCGGCTTGGTCGGGCGGTACGTCAACGTTGCCCTTGCGGTCGCTGACGCGCACGAACAACGCGAGAATGGCGACATCGTAGGAATCGGCGGGCGGCAATTTCAGCGTATCGGCTTTTACGAAGCGAGTGTCGGCGCGCAGCGTGGTGACGGAATCGAAACGCAAACGCAATTCGCGCTCAAGATCTTCGCCGGGATAGGGCTCGGGGTCGGCATAAAAAGCGAGCAGCAGCGCGCGCGAAGGTTTTGCGGCGTTCAAGGGCAGGCGATTGGCGGTGTCGCGGAGAAGAGTGACGCCGCGATCGGAAATGTCCTGGGCTTCAATCTGCCAGGGGACGCGGCCGAATTTTGCGTTGATGGAGTTGAGATCGACCAGCTTGGTTTTGTTCAGCTCCAGGCGCGCCTTGGCTTGCAGGATGCGGCGCACTGAGGCGTTGAGGCGCTCGTGCGAAATGCGGCCGGATTTTACCGCGGCTTGCAGCGCTTCGTACGCGGCGTCGGGAACCGGGGGCATGAGCAGGGCGTCGGCGCCGGCAAGGACGGCGCGCACGGCGGCTTCCCCGGGAGCGAAACGAGTGGTGATGCCGCCCATGTCCATGGCGTCGGTGACTACCAATCCCTGGAAATGAAGCTCATCGCGGAGAAGGCCGGTGAGGACATGATTGGAAAGCGTCGCGGGAGTATTGGGATCGGGCTCCAAAGCGGGAATGGAAAGATGGCCGGTCATGATGCTTCCCACTCCGGCGGCGATTGCGGAGCGGAAGGGAACGAGTTCGAGATGCTCGAGGCGATTCTTGTCGGCGCGAATGACGGGAAGGTCAATGTGGGAATCGGCGGCGGTGTCGCCATGGCCGGGGAAATGCTTGGCGGTGGCGAGGCCGCCGTTTTCTTCCACGCCGCGCACGAAAGCGGCGACGAATTCGGCGACGCGCTGAGGATCTTCGCCGAACGAGCGAGTATTAATGATGGGATTACCTGGGTTGTTGTTCACGTCGGAAACAGGCGCGTAGATCCAATGAATGCCGACGGCGCGAGCTTCGAGCGCGGTGACTTTGCCCATGGTGTACGCGTCGTCGGGATTGCCGCCGGCGGCGAGGGCCATGGCGGTGGGAAACGAGGTGCCTTCATCGAGGCGCATGGCGGAGCCGCGTTCGAAATCGGCGCCAATGAGCAACGGCAATTTTGAGCGGGCCTGCAACTGGTTGGTGAGCACAGCAGTGGGATAAGCCTGGCTCTTGATAATGCCGAGCGGCGACATCTGGGTGACGTTGATGAATCCGCCGACGTGCAGATCGTCGACATCGTGCATCATTTTGCGATAGGCATCAGCATCCGTGGCGGTGAAGCTGCCGTGATAGGTGGTGAACAAAAGCTGGCCGATTTTTTCGTCATCGGTCATTTTGCGCAGAGTGGCTTCCACCCATTGTTTGTTGGCGGCGGAAAGCGCTCGCGGGTCTGCGGACTTTGGCGCGCGGGGCGCGTGCCTGGGCGTGGCGGATTTCTTCACGTCTGAAGAGTTGGTTTGGGTGCGCGCGGTGTAAGCCATAAGAAAAATGCCGGTGAAGCAGGTGAAAATGAGCAGCGAAAGAACGCGGGCGCGGCGGTGACTCATCGGAGGTGAATTTTTCCGGGGCCGTGCATGCTCTGGCTTTGTATATAGCACACGCACTTTGGCGCGACAAACAACACGCGCGGGAAGCGTTCCAGAATATCATTGCGAGTTATGAAGCCAGCGAGGAAATGCGTGCGATGGACGAGTGCGGGAATGTGGCAGCGATTGTTGATGCTGCAGCTGTGCGGGTTGTGCACCGCCGGGTTGCTGTTTGGTGCAGCGCCGCAACGCTCGCGCCGTTCGTCTCGTGCACGCCATGCGGAGCGTGCCGCCAGAGTGAAGGCGGGTCTGGATGTGCTGGAGGCGGAGCGATTCGCGGCATTACGCGGGAAACACGTGGGCGTGATTACCAATCATACGGGAGTGGATGCGCAGGGACGCACGACTGTAGATGTGTTGACGCACGCACCTGGAGTGCAGGTGGTGGCACTGTTCAGCCCGGAGCATGGGTTAGGCGGGAGCAGGGACGAAAAAATTTCGTCGACGAAGGATCCCGTGAGCGGGTTGCCGGTGTACAGCCTGTATGGCGACACGCTGCGGCCAACGGACGAGATGCTGGCGGGAATCGATGCGCTGGTTTTCGATTTGCAGGATGCGGGGGTGCGGTTTTACACCTACACGACGACCATGGCGTATTGCATGGAGGAAGCGGCAAAACGGAAAATTGCTTTTTTTGTGCTGGACCGACCGAACCCGCTGGGAGGAGAAATTGTGGAAGGGCCGGTGCTGGATACGGACAAGACGGGGTTCACGGCATATTCCGCGCTGCCGGTGCGTTATGGACTGACGATCGGGGAGCTGGCGCAATTGTTCAACGGTGAAAATGAGATTCACTGCGATTTGCACGTGATCGAGATGAAGGGCTGGCGGCGGAACTATTTTTATGAAGATACCGGAATGCGGTGGATTCCTCCTTCACCGAACTTGCGGACGATGAAGGGGTCGATCTTTTATCCGGGGCTGGAAATTTTGCAGAATGCGAGCGTGTCGGTGGGGCGCGGGACAGAAACGCCATTCGAGGAGTTTGGCGCGCCGTGGATGAGCGGGGAAGATGTGGCGGGGCGGTTGAATGAACGGCATATTGCGGGGTTGAGATTCGTGGCGCAGGATTTCATTCCCGTGGCGGGATTGTATGCGGGGCAGAGATGCGGAGGCGTGGCGATTCGGGTGATGGACAAGAGAGCGGTGCGGTCCATGAGCATGGGGATGGAGATTGCGAGGGTATTGCGCGAGCTGTATCCAGAGAAATTCGATGTGGCCAAGACTTTGTTGCTGATCGGGAATGCGGAAACGGTGCGCGAGCTGCAAGACGGTATGGCGGCGGAGCAGATTGTGGCGAACTGGAAGCCGGAGTTGGAGAAGTTTGGAGCGATGCGCAGGAAGTATTTGTTGTACAAATGAAGTTGGGTTTGATTACAGGACGAGGACTCAGGGATGCGAATTGTTTCGTTGTTGCCGTCGGCTACGGAGATACTTTTTGCGTTGGGGCTGGACGCCGAAGTTGTGGGCGTAAGCCACGAATGCGATTTTCCGGCGCAGGCCCGCGAGCGGCGGGTGGTCATTCACTCGCGTTTGCCGCACGGCTTGTCCGCGAAAGAGGTGGACACGCTGGTGCGTCAGTTTATGGCGCGGGGCGAGAGTCTCTACAGCGTGGATGCCGGGATACTGCGGGAACTGGCGCCTGACCTGGTCGTGACGCAGGACTTGTGCCATGTGTGCTCGGCGTCGCCGGAAGATCTGGCGGCGGTGATTCGGGATTTTGAGGAGCCGCCGAAAGTTCTATGCCTGAATCCGCAGAATCTTTCGGACGTGTGGCGCGACATTATGCTGGTGGCGCAAGCGACGTCGCGCATTGCCGTAGCGGAGAAACTGCTGCATGAAATTCACGAGCGGCTAAACGCGCTGCAAAGGCAGATCGAAAAAATTGTTGAGCGGCCGCGGGTGGCGTTTCTGGAGTGGCTGGAACCGTTTTATGTGGGCGGACATTGGGTACCGGAGATGATTGCGCTGGCCGGCGGGGAAGATCTGTTTGGGCGGGTGGGTACGGCGTCGTTTCGCGTGGAGATGAAAGACGTGGCTGCGGCGGCACCCGAGGTGATCGTGGTTTCGCCGTGCGGCTACGATGCGGAACAGGCGCGCAAGGAATATGTGGCGATGAAGTGGCCGCGGGAGTGGGAGGAGATTCCAGCGGTGAAGAATGGCCGGGTGCACGCGTTTGAGGCGAACAGTTATGCTTCGCGGCCGGGGCCGAGGTTGTCGACGGGAGTGGAGGCGCTGGCGAGGATTTTTCATCCGGAGATCGTAGTGGGGGATGAGGCGGCGCGTGGGTTTCGTGGGATGAGTGGCGGGGAGGAGAGTACGTCGCGATTGGGGAGTGAGAATGTGCGGGCGGCTCATTGAGTGAGCGAGAGCGCGGCAGGCGCGGGAGGGCGTGGCGAAGAGTTTAGTTTGAGAGCGACGCGGCGGCTTTTTCGCGGCGGGCCCAGAATTTATAAAAGGGCAGGCCAG
>JBBSFG010000205.1:0-7245 GCA_038238965.1 Candidatus Acidiferrales bacterium
GGCTGCGCGATTGGAAGACCAAGGCATCGCTCTGTACGCGCAAGGAGAAACCCGCCGCTCGATCTCCGGATTGAACCTGCGGAGCGCGTTGCAGACTTTCCTGGAATTGCGTGATGCGCAAGGCTACCTGGCAATTTGTGCTTTCTTTGAAGTGCGGGGAATCTATTGCGGAGTGCTGGGGCCGCTGCGAGACCTCATCGGCAATGCGCTGGGCATTCCCGTACAAGTCCTTTCGGGCCCGCGCTATCTTTACTCTATCGGTAAAACATTTAAAACCGGCCCGGCAAATGGAATTTTCATCATTATTTCCGCCGATCCCGGCGAAGACGTGCGTATTCCCGGGGCAGGTTATACTTTCGGCGAACTGCAACTGGCCCTGGCCCTGGCCGAACATGACGCCCTGGAAGGCGCGCAAAAAAAGACCATTCGACTGCATTTGTCGCAAGGTCCGGAAAAAGGTTTGAAGCAATTCTCGGATGTTGTTATACAAGCGTTGGAGCAAATTCGCGGAGGCGCAGGCTAACACCACCAAGCCGGCTTCATTCCCCCGCGGCCAAGCCACACACCTGGAGGGTCGCGCACGTGCCGGAAATCACCACCATGTTCTGGGACATCGGAGGAGTGATCCTCACCAACGGCTGGGGCCGGGCTTCGCGCGAAGCGGCCGCGCAAGCGTTCCGTCTGGATTGGGACGAGTTTCAGGATCGCCACGATCTATGTTTTCCGGCTTGGGATGCCGGCCTCATCGGCGTGGACGAATATCTGGACCGAACGCTGTTTCACCATCCCCGCAATTTCACGCGCCAAGAATTCATAACCTACATGTTTGCCCAATCCAAAGAATTTCCGGAGTCGCGCGAAGTTCTTGACGAAGTAACGCGCATGAAAAAATACTTCATCGCGGCCATCAACAATGAACCGCTGGAATTGAATCAATACCGCATCGAAGTGTTTGACCTGCGCAGGAATTTTGAGGTGTTTTTCAGTTCCTGCTACGTGCGTTCGCGCAAGCCGGAAGAACCCATCTTCAGGATGGCCCTGCAGGTTTCGCAACGGCCGCCGGAAACCTGTGTTTTTATCGATGATCGGGCCCTCAACCTCGAAGTTCCGCAGCGGCTGGGCATGAATGTTATTCACTATAAGGATGCGCGCCAGTTGCGTTCTGAGCTAAGAAAGTATCAGGTTGAGGTATAGTTTCGGAGAGCTTAAATCGGTTGAATGCAAGGTTTTTGCCTGAGAGGGATTTATGGCCGCGGACAACGAAAAACCTGTGGGCGGATATGACGGCGTCACTGAGCCCTGCGCCGTGGTTCTCTTTGGCGCCTCCGGCGACCTCGCCAAGCGCAAAGTAATTCCCGCCATGTACGATTTGGCCCTGCATCACTCGCTGGGTCCTCGCTTCGCCATTGTCGGCTTTTCGCGCACGCCCATGAACGATGAGGCCTTCCGCTCGTCGCTGGGCGAAGCCGCCAAGAACATTTCGGAAGTAGGCCCCATCGATCCCCAACAGTGGGACCAATTTGCCGCCAATCTGCATTACTGCCAGGGCGAATACGATGACGCCGATTCCTACGCGCGCCTCGCGAAATCTCTCGCCGATCTGGAAGCTTCCAAGAAACTCGGCGGCAATCGCCTCTTTTATCTGTCGACCCCACCGGAAGTCTATCCCCACATCGTCGAGCAGTTGGGCAAAGCAGGTTTGGCTCACCCCGCCTCGCCTGATTCCTGGGTAAGGATCATTATCGAAAAGCCATTCGGCCACGATCTGGCATCGGCTAAAGATCTGAACGAAAAAGTCCTGAAGGTTTTTGAAGAGAAGCAGGTTTACCGCATCGATCACTATCTCGGCAAAGATACCGTGCAGAATTTATTGGTGCTGCGTTTTGGCAACGGCATTTTTGAGCCGCTATGGAATCGGAACTATGTGGACCACGTGCAGATCACCGCAGCCGAAACTCTCGGCGTGGAGCGCCGCGGCGGTTTCTACGAAAATACCGGCGCGCTTCGCGACATGATTCAGAGCCACGTGTTGCAGCTCACTTCGCTCGTCGCCGTCGAGCCTCCAGCTTCCTTCGATGCCACTTCGGTGCGCAACGAAAAACTCAAGGTGCTGCAATCCATCCGTCCTTTCAATCTGGAAATGGTCGCCCAGGCGGTGGTACGCGGGCAATACACCGCCGGGCAGTTGAACGGCAAACCCGCTCCGGGATATCGCCAGGAAACCGGCGTCAGTCCCACTTCGCGCACCGAAACATTCGTGGCCGCCAAGCTCTTGATCGACAACTGGCGCTGGGCTGGCGTTCCCTTTTATCTGCGCACCGGCAAGCGCCTCGCAAAACGCAGCACGGAAATTGTCATCGAATTCCGCCGCGCCCCGCATATGGTCTTTCGCGAGCGTGATCTGGCGCCCAATCGCCTGGTGCTCAACATCCAGCCCGATGAAGGCATCTCCGTTTCCTTCGTCGCCAAGCGGCCCGGAACCGAGATGAGTATCGGCAACGTTCATATGAATTTCAGCTACAAGGAAGGATTCGGCGAAGCCCCGCGTAGCGCCTACGCCACGCTCGTAAACGATTGCGTCCGAGGCGACGCGACGCTTTTCGATCGCGGCGACAATGTGGAAGCCGCCTGGGCGCTGATCGATCCGATCCTCGATGTGTGGACCGCCGCCAGGAGCGCCACTGTTCCGCAGTACGCCTCTGGCAGTTGGGGACCCAATGAATCCGACGTTCTTCTGGCGCGCGACGGGCGAAGCTGGTTCAACCCTTCGTAGCCACATATCGGCAAAATTTTAGCCAACACTTTGGGGGAACGGGTGATTCTTGCCGGTGATGTCGGTGGTACCAAGTGCAACCTGGCACTGTTTACGGAAGAAAACGGCAAGCTCACTGCTGTGTATCAGCAGCGATTTGCGAGCAAGGAGTTCGCGCAATTCGACCGCATCGTGAAGGAGTTTTCGCGACAGGCCGCGCCGTACCTCGCGGGAAACCACATTGTCGCGGCAGGCTTCGGCGTCGCCGGTCCGGTCATTAACAATCGCGTTCGTGCCACCAATCTTCCCTGGACGGTGGACACTGAAAACCTGGTGGAAGTGTTGAAGTGCTCCCAGGTCGTGGTGTTGAACGACCTCGGAGCGACCGGGCACAGCATCGAGCATTTGCCTAAAGAAGATTTCTGCGTCTTAAATAAGGGCAAGTTCGAATTTGGCGGCAGCAAGGCTTTGCTGGCGGCCGGAACGGGACTGGGCCAGGCCATCCTGGTCTGGAACGGGACGCGCTATCAAGTGGTTCCCTCCGAGGGCGGGCATTCGGATTTTGCGCCGCACACCGAACTGCAGATCGAACTTTTGCGCTTCATGCGGCGCCGCTATCCGCAAGTAAGTTGGGAGCTGATACTTTCCGGCCGAGGTTTCCGCACTCTGCATGAGTTTCTTGCGCCCAATGTACTGCACCCGTCCTTTGAAGATCCCGACGCCGATCCCGCGCCGGAAATTACGCGGCAGGGATTGGATAAGTCCTGCCCGGTTTGCGTGGAAACGTTGGATCTGTGGACTGCGATTTATGGCGCGGAAGCCGGAAACTTGGCGCTGAAAGTGCTCGCGCTGGGGGGCGTGTTCGTTGCGGGAGGCATCGCCGTAAAAATCCTGGAAAAAATGAAAGACGGCACTTTCTTCAAAGCTTTCCAGGATAAATGGAAGTTTGAAGCGCTATTGAATAACTTCCCGGTTTCCGTGGTGCTCAACGAAAGCGCGCCGCTGATCGGGGCGGCCTACGAAGCGCTGGCTGCCATCGAAAAGTAAGACCGTGGCTTGGCTGGAAAAATATTTTGGCCCATGGAAAGCGGTGTCGCGCGCCGCATTCATTGGATGGATTATTTTTTACGCGCTGTTTTTGTGCTACGCCGCGTTCGACCGATCCGGATTCCTGTTCCTCGATTACGTCAATCTGATCATTCATGAAGGCGGCCATTTTTTCTTCAGTTGGTTCGGCTATACCATCACCATCCTGGGCGGCACGCTGGCAGAATTGATCGTGCCCTCATTGTGTGCCATGTATTTCTTTCGGCAGCGGGAAGCAACTGCCGTGGCGTTCTGCGGTTTCTGGTTCTTCGAGAATTTTCTCTACATTGGCACATATATGGCGGATGCGCGCGCCGAAGCTCTGCCGTTAGTCGGGTCCGGCGATCACGATTGGGAAATCTTATTCGGGCAGTGGAACTTGCTGACGCTGGACCAGCGCATCGGTGGAACCACCCGGGCCATCGGGTGGCTGGGCATGCTCGCCACAGTGGCCTGGTTTGCGTGGCGAACAAAACTTGGCGGCACGACTCAGGACGCCGACTAAAATCCTTTGCGTCTTACCGATAGCCGCCCTCAACCTTACATTTTTTTGGTAAACTACCGCGATTCGCTGCGACGATTCGATATTCACACATGACCGGGAATAACCCATGAACAGCTCTGCCGCAACGCAAACACCCGAGGTGCACAACTACGTCGATGGCGCTTGGCGGCCCTCCGCCGCAACGGAATATGTCGACGTACTCAACCCCGCCACCGCCGAGTTGCTGGCGCGCTCTCCTCTTTCCAACGCCGCCGATGTGCACGCCGCCGTTCAGGCCGCGGCCGCCGCGTTTCCGTTGTGGCGCCGCACGCCGCCCGGGGAACGCATTCAGTACCTCTTCAAGCTGAAAAATCTGCTCGATGAACATATCGGCGAAATCGCCCGCCTGATCACGCTGGAAAACGGAAAGACTTTGGCGGAAGCCAAAGCGGAAATCAGGCGCGGCATTGAAAACGTGGAAGTGGCCTGCGGCATCCCGATGATGATGCAGGGCTACAACCTGGAAGACGTCACGCCCGGCGTGGACGAAACGCTGATTCGCCAACCGCTCGGCGTCGTCGCCGCCATCACGCCATTCAACTTTCCGGCCATGATTCCGTTCTGGTTTTTGCCCTACGCGATTGCCTGCGGAAATACGCTGGTGTTGAAGCCCTCCGAGCGCGTGCCGCTGACGATGCGTCGCGTCGTCGAACTGATTGAGATGACCGGCTTGCCCCGCGGCGTGGTGAACCTGGTGAATGGCGGGCGCGCGGTTGTGGACGCGCTGTGTGATCACCCGCGGGTGCGCGCCATCAGTTTTGTGGGGTCGACGCCGGTGGCAAAACATGTTTACGCGCGCGCGGCGGCCAGCGGCAAGCGCATGCAATGCCAGGGCGGCGCAAAAAATCACGTCATCGTATTGCCCGACGCGGATATGGAACTGGCCACGCAGATTATCGGAGACAGCGCGTTCGGCTGCGCCGGGCAACGCTGCCTGGCCGTGTCTGTGGCCGTGACTGTGGGCGATGCGCAAAAAACGTTTCGCGATTCCATCGGCCAGGCGGCGTCGGCCTTGCGCGTCGGCGATGGACTTGGCGCGGATGTGCAGATGGGCCCGGTGATCAGCAAAGAAAGCAAGCAGCGCGTAGAGTCGCTGATTGCCGCGGGGATTTCGGAAGGCGCCAAGGCCGTGGTCGACGGACGTAACGCGTCAATTCCCAATAAGGAAGCCGGCAATTTCATCAAGCCCACGGTGCTGGATGGTTTGCCGTCATCCAGCCAATTGACGCACACGGAAATTTTTGGCCCGGTGTTGAGCCTCGTCCATGCCGCTTCCATCGACGAAGCCATGGAGTTTATGCACCGCAGCCCCTACGGTAATCAGGCCTCGCTCTTCACCACCAGCGGAGCGGCGGCGCGAAAATTTCGCTACGAAGCTCCCGCGGGAAATATCGGCATCAATATCGGTGTCGCCGCGCCCATGGCTTATTTTCCCTTCAGCGGCTGGAAAGACAGCTTCTTCGGCATCTTGCATGGGCAGGGACGCGATGCCGTCGAGTTCTACACGGAATCGAAAGTCGTGATTGAACGCTGGTCGCGGCAGGAAACCAGAAAGTTCTAGACGCGGGCGACGCGCTTCGGGCGCGGCACCTTTGGTGCCTTAATGGATACCAAACCCTTACAACTCGATGTGCATGAACAGATCGAATGCGCGCATACGCTGGCGTCGAAGTTTTATACCGATCCCGCTATTCTTGAAATTGAAAAAACGCGCATTTTCCTGCGCACCTGGCAACTGGTCGGAACTCTTGGCCATGAATGCGGCGAAGCGAACGGCGTGATGCGCACCATTGCCGATCCAGAAAGTTTTTACACCACGGAAGTGGCAGGCGAGCCGGTCTTAGTCGTCCGCGACAAGCAGAGCGTCCTGCGTGCGTTCAGCAATGTGTGCCGCCACCGCGCCGGGCCGATCGCCTTGGGCAGCGGCTGCAAAAACGTGCTGCGCTGCCAGTATCACGGCTGGACCTACACGCTCGATGGCCGCCTGATCGGAACGCCCGATGTCGAAGGCGTGGAATTCTTCGATCGCAGCACCATGGGCATGGTGCCGCTGCGCCTGGAAACCTGGGAACAGTTCATCTTCGTGAATTTCGATCTGCAGGCTGAGCCACTGGCGGCCTACCTGGGGAAAATTCCCGAGCAGGTGCGGGGATTTCAGTTCGAAGGTATGCAATTTGCCGAGCGGCGCGATTACACCATCAATTGCAACTGGAAGGTGTACGTCGACAATTATTTGGAGGGCTATCACATCCCCATCGCCCATCCGGGGCTGATGCGCGAAATCGATTACGCGCAATATCGTACCGATACGTTCCGCTATTATTCGCAGCAGTTCGCGCCCATCCGCGCCATGAAAGCGGACGACGCAGCAGAGCGCTTTTACGAGCCCGGCAGCGGCTTGCAGCAGGCGGCGTACTTCTGGATCTTCCCCAACCTGATGCTCAACATTTATCCCGACAATATTTCGACCAACCTGATCGTGCCGTTGTCACACGACAAGACGCTGACCATTTTCGAATGGTTTTTCCACGGCGCGGCGGAAGGCAAAGTCCAGGAACGCATCCAGCGCGCCATCGCCTTCAGCGAAGAAGTGCAGCAGGAAGACATCGGCCTCTGCGAAAACGTACAGCGCGGTTTGCGCTCGTCAACCTATGACCGCGGCCGCTACTCCGTGAAGCGCGAAAATGGCGTTCACCATTTCCACATGCTGCTCGGCGAATTCCTCGGCCGCACCTGAGCTTCACATGGCTTACGGTTTTGGCGCCTTGCTGGAGCGGAGGCGTTGGGCTTCTGTAAAGGCTCGCTTGGCCTCCTCTGTGCGTCCGGATTTTTCCAGGGCAATACCCATATTGGTACGCAGGGA
>JBBSFG010000206.1:0-7233 GCA_038238965.1 Candidatus Acidiferrales bacterium
CCGTAATCGGGAAACAATCCGATCTTGATAAAATTCTGTCCGAAGGTGGCGTGTTCCGACGCGATGCGCATGTCGGCAGCCAGGGCGATATTCATGCCGGCGCCCGCGGCGGGGCCGTTTACCGCGGCGATAACGGGTTGAGCCATGCTGCGCATTTTCAGCACGGCATGCATCCCAGCGCGCAGGAGCGGTTCGAGCTCGGTGGTGTCGTTGTGTTTGCGCCCCTCACCGATTACGCTGAGGTCGCCGCCGGCACAAAAAGCGCGGCCGGCGCCGGTAATGACCAGCACATGAACGGATTTGTCGGTGACAATGCGGCCGAGGTTTTCGTTGAGTGCCACAGCAAGATCTTTATTGATGGCGTTTAGCTTGTCCGGGCGATTCAGGGTGAGAATGGCGACACCGTTGTGCCTGGATTCCAGAACCAGTGAGTTGGACTGGGCGGGTTGCGTCGCTTCGCTCATATTTCCAGATCCTAGTTCCCTTTTGTGGCGAGCTCGGTGGCGGTGCGAGAGACGAGTTGCGCGAGTTTACGAAAGTGGCGAACCCTTTCGCTGTTGCCGCGCGGGTCGGGAGCATTCGTTTCCGGCAAGACATACACGCGAGCACCGTACAGAAGTTCTTTCTGCAACCCGAACTTGCATTTGCGCTGGGCAAATTGCTCATAGGGCAGCTTGCCGTTGAAGGCAATGACGTGCGGCGTGAATTCGCCAAGACGCTGGGAGAGAACGATGCGGCCCTCGGCAAAGTCTTCGCGAGTAAGCTCCGCGGTGGTTTTTGTGGGGCGCTTGACCAGATCGGTCAAGCCGATACCAAACTCGATCACGCGCTTGTCGTCGTGGTAGTCGAAAGGCTCGGGAACCACTCCGCCCTTGTAGAGCACTGGCCAGAACTGATTCACGCGGCCCGCATAATAGTGGCCAACACGGACGGAAGACTCGCTGGGATTGCATCCCACGATTACGAGTTTCATGCCTTTTCTCAGATAGTCCGGAAGTGTTCGCATCGAGTCCAGTCGCGCCGGTACAAGGTCAGGACACCAGTCTACTTCAGAGGCCGGGCTGGGGCGCGGAATTTCGTGCCAAAACAGCTCCAGTGTTTCGCAGCCGCCACGTGCTGTCAATGCACCGGCAGAATTTCTGCGGAGAGACCGGCGAAATTGCGCCTCAGTCTGCGGGCGGCCCGGCCCACAAAGGTAGAGAACGACCCAGGCCTCTCTCGCGCGCCAAAGCCAGAACCTTTACGGCAACCGCCAGGTCCCAGGAAGCGATTCCGTTTGATTTAAAGAGGGTAACCTCCGCGTCGTTCAAGCGGCCGGTAGTTTTACGGTCGACTATGTCGGCGAGCTTTTTGACGGAAGACCAGCGCGACGCGTCTTGGCCAAAAGCCATGATCAGGTCGCCGGCTTCCTGTTGAGACTGTTCAATGGAGTCCACCGCGATTATGTCCGCACGATTCACCGCGGCTTCGTCGAGTTCGCGCTTGTGCGCGTGATTCGCGCCGATGGCGTTCAGGTGCATGCCCGGCACGACGTCCTGCGCAGTAACGACGGGTTGCGAGGCGGTCGTGGCGGTACAGATAATATCGGCACCCCTGACGGCTTCGGCCGCAGAGCCTGCGGCGTAGACTGGAACTCCGAGACGCTGGGCCATCTCGGAACAGAATTTCTCTCGGCGTTTTGAATCACGGCCGTACGCGCGAGCGGATTCCAGTTTTCGAACGCCGGCCACGGCTTCCAATTGGGTGCGGGCCTGGCCGCCGGTGCCGATGATGGCGGCGACCCGGGCATCGGCCCGCGCAAGATACTTGGTGGCGATTCCGGAAGCAGCGCCGGTTCGCAGCTGACCCATGTAGTCTGCTTCGATCATTGCCAGGAGATCGCCGGTGGAGATTTCATACAGGAGCACCAGGAATCTAATCTGCCCGGAGACATACGTGTATTGCTTTTCGGCGAGGAAGCCAGCGGCGTAATCGGCGGCGGCCATGTAATGGAAAAACCCGTTGGGCAATTCGAAACGGCGGCGCGGCTGAACCACGACTTCGCCGCCACCTTGCTTGCGCAGGCTATCCTCAACGGCTTCTAGGGCCATGCCCATGTTAAGGACAGTACGAACTTCCGTTTCATTGATGTGAAGGGTCATGGATTTAGTGCTTTTTTCTGGCTTTCGGTAGTGCTTTAGATTTGGTTTTCTTGATGGTGACGGGGCCGCCCTCCCGAATCCGGCGTACTACGGTTTGGATCAGGCGGTAAACGCGCTCTTCATTGTCGGCAATTTTGGCGCCAGTCGCAGTGGCGCGAAAGCGGAACTCCGGCTCCCCTCTGGACCCCTTGCCCACCCGGATGGGCATTTGGCCGCATAGATTATTTTCGATGAACGCCGTTTCGTAGCGTGTTTTTTTTGGATTCCAGGTGTAAACACGGATATTGGTGAAATCACAACGCTGAGATTCCGGGCCGCGAGCGCCAGCAACGAGATACTGCGGCTTGGTTCCAGAGGCATCCTTGTTCAGCTCAAACCAGGCTACCGCCCGAACATTCGCGGAGGCTGTGCCTTCGCGCACGGCGTCCGGCAGAATTAATTCCACGAAGCGGCCGACGATCCATCCAGCAATGGGAATGGTCTGATCGCCTGGTTGCGTAGTCGTAGAAGTCTCCGCAATGCGCACATTGGATTCGCCGGGCGGGCGGGTGGCCAGGGCTCGAATGAAGAGCCATTCTTCCTTTTTTGCTTCCGGAGAATCGGCTGAGGATTCCTTCTCATCGCTGGCCTGCACCCAATCGGCTACCGCACGTCCGACAATCTCGACTGGGATACCACGGCCAAATTGATAGAGGCGAGGCTGCGTGCGGCCCGCCTGGACGCGTAAATTCGTAGCTACTTTGGTGCGGCCCCGAGCCTGGACCGCTAAGGCTTGGGCCTCGGCCAGGAGCTTGGCACTGCGCTGCCAGAGAGATGGGTCCATCAGCAGGTGGGCATCTACCCAGCCCACTGCGCCGGTAGACGTTCGAATCTTTGCGTTATCGTTGCGCCGGGAAATAATTTCGACGCGATCACCGTAATGCAGCGAGTCGACGGGCTCGCGAACCTGAGCGACGCTACTCCAGAGCGTCACGCTGCGTTCACTGATGAAGCCTTCGCCCAAGGTTTCGTGCTTGGGTCTGAATACCCACGCGAGCACGGCAACCAGGCACAGAAGAGGAACGGCGACCAGGAGCTTGCGCTTCATGCGCGAGCCTTGGGAGCGACTAACAGAGGGGGGGTTCTAGAGAAAGAATCGCCTCCAGCGGAAACAGAGAGGCCAAATAGAATGCCTTCCACCGATTGACGAATTGCAGAACACTGCGTTGAGCTTTCTATCCAACTACCGCGCATCATTCGCTATTAATCTCTGCAAAGATTGTACCTGAATGTGGCGACACAACGAGTGACAGACGGCGCTGGAGTTTCTGCTAGAATGCCGATTCGGTTGAGCAATTTAGGTACGGAAACGGGACAAACTCGATGACACGTTTGAACGCTCTTCAGCCGCTGGGATTGCTGCTTCTTAGGATAGCGTTGGGAGTGATTTTTATCTCGCATGGCTACCCGAAACTGATTCATCCCGGGGCGATGCGTGGCATGTTCGTACAGCACGGCTTTCCGGGTTACTTCGTGGGGATCTCAGCAGTGCTGGAGGTTTTTGGCGGAGGGCTGCTGATCGTAGGGCTGTTTACGCGGGTGGCCGCGTTGCTGCTCGCGATAGAAATGTGTGTGGCGATCTGGAGAGTGCACAGCGGGGGTGGCTACCTGGCGGTTCACAATTACGAGTTTCCGATGGCACTGGCCGCGGCGTGTTTCACGCTGAGTACCGTGGGTGCGGGAAGGATCGCGGCGGATTATGCGCTTTATGAATCCGGGGGGCGAGCGAGCGCGGGAAAGCCGAAAGGCAAAGCTTAGGTTGCGGAGATGTACTCAATGCGGCGGCAATATCGCCCGACCAGGCGCGAAATCCCCACACGTAGCTTCCGCGTGTGGGCACTCCGGCGAATGTCGTAACCGCTAGCGCTACGAAGTTACGGTAACGGAACCGGCGGTGAACCGTGCGGGAGCCACGGGCAGGGCGATCCACAGGATCAGGTATGCGAGCACGCCGGTGCCGCCGAACAAGACCAGCAGCAGCCACAGAACACGAACCAACGTAGGGTCGAGATCGAAGTATTCCGCGAGGCCGCCGCAAACACCGGCAATTTTCTTGTCGGTGGTGGAACGCGCCAACCGCTTCACGGGCACTGTGCCCGGAGCAACGCCCGGGGGTGTAGCCACGATCCGGGCGCCGCAGCTGTAACAGAAATTCGAATGATCGGCGATTTCTTTCTGGCAATTTGGGCAAATCATGGACGCACCTCCACGGGCAGTGACTTCTCAAAGCATGATACGTGAAAAGCGTGGGAAAAGTTTCATGAGGCTTGGTAGAACCGGGAGCCCTAGTATTCGAGCAATTGTTTGACGGCATTTACCACATGGGAGGTCTGCGGCAAGATTACGTCTTCCAGGCTGGGGTGGTAGGCACAGAAAGTATCCATCGCGGCGACGCGCCTGACCGGGGCGTCCAGCTCGTCGAAAAGTTCATCGGAGATGCGGGCGGCAATTTCCGCGCCATAACCCCAACTGAGCATATCTTCGTACGCAACGATTACACGGTGAGTCTTGCGGACGGTCGCGGCAATGGCTTCCCAGTCGTAGGGTGAGAGCGATCGGAGATCGATGATCTCGACGGAAGTGCCCTCGCGGCCGAGCTGCGCGGCAGCGACTTCGGCGCGGTGCACGAGTGCGCCGTAGGTAATGATGCTGATGTCGGAGCCTTCGGTGACGGTTCGGGCTTTGCCGAACGGAACGGTGTAGTCGGGGCCGGGATACTCGGAGCGATTGTAGGGCTGGCGATACAGGTGCTTGTGTTCCAGGAACATCACCGGGTCGTCGCAACGAATCGCGGTGCGGAGCAGCCCGGCGACATCAAGAGCGGTGGAGGGCATGACCACGCGCAAACCCGGACAATGGGTGAAAATCGATTCGCCACTTTGGCTGTGGTAGACCGCGCCGCCGGTTAAATATCCGCCAATGGCCACGCGAATGACTGCCGGGCATTTGAAGGAACCATTCGAACGCCAGCGCATGACGCACAATTCATCGCGAATCTGCATCATGGCGGGCCAGATGTAATCGAAAAACTGAATTTCAGCGACAGGCTTGAGTCCGCGTGTGGCCATACCGATGGCGCGACCGACGATACTGGCTTCCGCGAGAGGCGAGTTGAAAACGCGGTCGGCGCCGAATTTGCGCTGCAAACCGGCGGTGGCTTTAAAGACGCCGCCCTTCCCTTTCACGTGTTTTAGATTTTCTTCGCGGCTGGCGTCCGCGACGTCTTCGCCAAAAACGGTGATGCGCTCGTCGCGCAACATTTCGTCGGAAAGCGTGGCGGCGACCATTTCGACCATGGTTTTCGGAGCGCCCTGGAATTGCGGCTGGCTATCGAAAGCCGAAGACGCAGGATCGATGTCCGGCGAATACACGTGGAGTGGAATCGAATCGATCGACGGCTCCGCGGCTGCAAGCGCCTGATCGGCGGCGTCGCGAACCTCATTGTCGATTTCCGCCTCCAGATCTTCGATTTGTTTTTGGTCCAGCACGCCTTCGCGAACAAGAAAAAGTGAAAACTTGGAAAGTGGGTCGCGATGGGCTTCCTTTTCGCGCTCCTCCGGTGACTTGTAGAGCTTTTCGTCATCCGACAAGGAATGCGAGTAGGGGCGGGTTACGTGAGCGTGAACAAACGAAGGGCCACGGCGTTCGCGGCAATACTGAATCGCTTCGCGGCACGCGGCATAGCTTTCCAGCGGATCGGTGCCGTCGCACTCCGCAACGTGAAGCCCGGGGAAGCCGCGCACCAGTTTGGAAATACTGCCGCCGGCGGTTTGCACCTCAACGGGCACGGAAATGGCATAACCGTTGTCTTCGATGAGATAAAACATCGGGAGCTTTTTTGTGCACGCGGCGTTCAGCGATTCCCAGAACTCGCCTTCGCTGGTGGCGCCATCGCCGGCAGAGACATACACAATTTCGTTGTCTTCGTAGCTGACGTGTTCGCCGAGGGGCGCTTTTTTTGCTTTCGCAAGAGCTTTGGGGTAGCGCTGGTAGTACATGGTGGCTTCTGCCGCGCCGACGGCCTGGACGAATTGCGTTCCGGTGCAGGAAGAACGGTTGACGATGTTCCAATCGGGGTGGCCCCAGTGGGAAGGCATCTGCCTGCCGCCGGAACTGGGATCGTCTTTCGCGCCGACGGCCTGCAGCAAGGTTTCGAGCGGCGTAACCCCGAGCATCAGGCAAAGCGCGCGGTCGCGATAATAAGGGTAAATCCAATCGATACCAGGTCGGAGAAGTAAGCCGGCTGCGGCGGTGACGGCTTCATGGCCGGCGCTGGAAATCTGGAAATAAATTTTGTTCTGGCGTTTGAGCTGAATTTCGCGGTCGTCAAGTTTCCGTGAGAGATACATGGTGCGGTACAGGCGAACAAGCGTATCGGTGTCAAGGCCATGCATTCTGGGCGCGTCAAACTTGGCAACTTTGACGCGCGTCTGTGACGCCATTAGTGCCGACCTCGCAATGACGGAGCTTTCTTCTGCGGACCTAGTATTATAACGAATTTTCGAGGTGCCGTTGGCTCCGAAGTTCGAGCTACTAACCCAATTGACTACGCCAGGTGAGCCGGGTTGCGGGTCAATTCAAATCCGCGAACTGCTTTACTGCGCCGTCGAAGCCCGGTTCGCCCTGGCGGAGGATTCTGGGAGAGGCATCCTTGAACGGCTCCTCTGAAGGGATGCGCTCAATCCAACGTTGCTCAGACAGTCTTTCGTGGCTGGAGAAATAGAGGCGCACCAGTAGACTGACGTTGCCGGACCCGTTGCCGCCGGAGTCAGCGTCAATTTTTGCAGCTTTGCGCGAAGAGCCCTCAGAATTGGACTTTGGATTTTTGCCATCTTCGGCGGCGTCTTGCTCGTCGGCATCTTCCTCTTCTGGTTCCGGGCGGTCTAACTTGTATTGCAGCTTTTTGTCCAAACGAAAAGCCTGCTTCCAAACGTCGAGTTTGTGGCGCGCCTGTTGGGCTTTTGCTTCGTCAGCGCCAAAATCAAAATGCATGTAGATGTGAGCCATAGGCCCAAAGTTTGCTTCGCACGCGCCGGCAAGTCAAGGCGAGGCG
>JBBSFG010000207.1:0-7203 GCA_038238965.1 Candidatus Acidiferrales bacterium
TGATGCAAATCCTGCGAGCACCGTATCGGCAACTGACCCTCGGGAGCCTTTTCCGTCACCGTGCCAAACAAATACCAGGTCTTGCCCTCCTTGATGATCGAAGGATCATGCACCCCCTCCACATCTCCCTCGACCTTGAACGCTCTCGCTTCGCCTTCGGTCGCTTCCGGGCTGGCGGTCTGCGCCCCGACCCGCCCGTCGGACGCGCCCAATAAAATCCCCAACACAAGAACCGCCACCCCGCCGATTCGCCCGCTCGCTTGCATGTTCGCAGGCCAAAACCCCAAAATTCGCATACACTAGCCTCGTTCCTAACCTCATTACCCAGAATTGAAAATGATCCCCAGGATCGATGATTACCAGAATCGAATGCCTAAATATGTACCTCGAGCAAGCGATTACTTCAAGCCAGCGCCCGGTATTCGCCTTACATTGCAGCAGCTTTCGCCCGCGGAACCTTCTCGCCCTTCAGTTTCGCGTCTGGCTCGCCGCCTTCAGCCGCAGCGTTCTCGATCACGCTGTTGATCTCGGCGCCCACCAACACCGAGGCGCCAGTCCAATACAGCCACAGCAACAAAATAATCACGGCCCCCAACGATCCGTACGTTGCGCTGTAGCGGTCAAAAAAATGTAAATAGAGTTTCATCCCCGCCGACGCCGCGAACCACAGCATCACCCCGGCAATCGCCCCAGGCGTTACCCAATGCCAGCTCTGATCCTTCACATCCGGCCCAAAGAAATAAATCAATGCAAATCCCAGCAGCACCAAAGCCACCACCACCGGCCACTCCACAATCTTCAGCAGTGTCGAAATCATTCCGTGCGAGAACGCCTCGGCCGTCGAGCCTCCAACCAGCAATATCATCACCGCCACCAGCAGAATCACCGCGAAAACCAACGCCAGGCCCACGGCTGTGCCGTTTCTGCGCATAAAAGAGCGGCTTTCCTGCGCTTCGTATTCGGCATTCAGGGTGTCCATCACCGCCGACATTCCCGCCGACGCCGACCATAGCGAAAATATAATTCCAATCGACATTTTTGATCCGGAATGTCCCTGGCTCACTTCGCCAAGCGTTTTCTGAATCAGCTCCGACGCCGCCCCCGGTAAGACATTCGAAAGAAACTGCGTCATCCCCTGTTGAACGGTTTCACCCGCGCCTGGAAAAGCCGCGAAAATCGCCAGAATAAAAATCAGCATGGGGAAAATCGCCAGGAAAAAATAATAAGAGAGTTGCGCCGACCGCCCCAGCACGTCGTCTTCCTGCGCTTTTTTCCAGGTTCTGCGCAGTACTTCGGTCCACGTGATCCACTTCGGTTTTACAATCGCCGCCATTTTTTCATTCCTGGACCAAATCGTCCGCACTCGCCACCTGTCAGCGTACAACCAAATGACCCACGCAGCCGCATCCTCGGTAGAACTCGGCAAGCACTCAACCCAAGAGTTCGCCCTGGTTGCCTTCGATTGGACTCGACTGCGCGACGTTTGGGTTGATGGCAAAGCTGTTTTGACGAAGAAATGCCGTTCGAGGGGTATTTCGCACGGGAGCCGTAGCTAGGCTTCTGCGACCTGGCCGTATTCCCAAGTGACTTGTAGACGAGGCCACCGATCATGCTCGGATTGTCTTGTCCCTTCGAGTAAAATCCACATCACACATGCGCACAGTGCCTTCAGACGAACATCTCGATCACATTGCGTCCCTTCTGGACGACATGTTCCAGATACCCGGAACCAAAATTCGCTTCGGTTTAGACGCGCTGGTCGGCTGGATACCAGGTATCGGCGACGCCATGGCCGGCACCGCATCCTTCTTAATCGTGTTTGCCGCCTGGCACCGGGGCGCTCAGCTGATCACCCTCTTCCGGATGATCGCCAATGTTTTGTTGGAAACAATCGTAGGGGCAATACCGGTCGTAGGCGACATATTCCACGTTGTGTGGAAAGCCAACCGGCGAAACTATAAGCTGCTAGTCCGTGAAAGAGCCCAGCCCGGCCAGCATACTTTTCAAGATTGGATATTCCTCGCAATCATCCTGCTTACAGTCCTGGCAGCCGTCGGACTTCCCATCGGCATACTGATCTGGCTGCTGCGCTCCCATCCGCTATTCTGAGCTCCAACTCTGCCCAGCGAAGTATATTCCGCCGGGTGCCACAGCTTCGCAGTCGGTGTATGAACCTGGGGCTTGAAGCAAGCTTCGTTCGAACCACGGATCCCCAGGTTCGCCGGGTGCCCCACCGTAGGGTTTTTAGGATGGCTCTCGTAACACCGCGCAACAAGCTGTCATTCCGACGGGAGCGGGCCGATGCACTTTCTTCTCCTTCGCTCCTGCGAAGGAGAAGGCCCGCGCAGTTGAGGAATCACTCTTCGATCTACGCCTCTCTCACAAAACCATCGGTGAGCAAATGGCGACTGATTTCCCCAGGTAACGTATAGCGGTCATCAAACACCAGAATCGGCAGGTCATCCAACCGAGCATTTTTCTAGGCGCGCTTCCCACCGTCGCCGTTGTCCAATAACTCTTCCCTTGAACCCGCAATTGTCCCCACACAAATTTAAGTAAGCCGTCTAGAAATCTGCCAACTCTTATTTATATCGAGGAATGTCACAGCCCTGAAGAAAAAACTAATTGTGCGCTAGGGCGTAAGCTCTCACCCGCAAGCTTTCCCAGATCCGCAGCAAGCGCAGCCAATCCTCCCGGCAAAGAGGCAAAGGGTCGGCATACACGCACTCCATCACAACCTGGTTAGCCGCCTGCGACGCATTCACGCGAGCAATTCCCCGTATCAATAACTCATCCGCAATTTCAGTCTGATGCCCCACCGGCGTATTCAACATGGGCCTGACTAAATCCTGCGGCGCGTCCATAAACCGTCCTCTACCTCTTTCTACTATGCTCCCTCAAACCCCGCAAGTCGATGCGCCCAAAACCAAGTCGTGCGCACCAAGCCTTGACAACGCGGGTGCCCAAAGCGCCGTTGGTCACCTACCGAGCCGCTACCCGGCTACCCGCTCCGACGGAATCGCTGTCTCGGCGCCACAGTAGCTCCATGGGAGATTGAAGCTACAATAGGTTTAGCACCAGCGTTCCAAGCCCACACAAGGTGAAAAAATTATGAACCGTATCAATCATCGCCTCCGACATCCGGTGGGTCTGGTGGCCGCAATCCTCGGCGTGTTCGCCATCGCCTTCACCTGCAACGCCCAGGCCCTTAAGACCGAGACCATCTTCGATCCCGCCCTGGACATGAAAGCCTACGGCGTAATCATCCCCGCAGGATGGGAGTATCAAGGCGTCCTGGTTCCCGGCAGCTCCTGTAACCAGAACCCGATGCCGGTATTTCGCGCCTACGCGGCAGATGGACTAACCGAGTTCCGCCGCATGCCACGCTTCGATTGGAGCTGGGGCAACGCGCCCTACAATCCGCGGCCCAAGGGTGATTGTCTAGCGCTCGACCATGACATTTCAGCGATCGATTTCGCGCAGCATCTCGCCAACCTGCAAAAGGGCGAAAATTTCACCCAGATGCCGCTGAACCCGCAGTTTGCCCGAAACTTCAGGCAAACCATCGAGGCGGACAACGCCGCAATCCAGGCGCGGGCCGGACAGCGCCCCTTCCGGGGCGACGCGGCGACGGCGCGATTTGAGTATCTGAATGGCACCTTTGTGATCGAAGAGCACCTCCGCGTGGTGATCCGCTGCACCCACTCGAACCAACCAGGATTGGGCGGCAGGCAATACTTTCACGAAGACTGCGGAGCCGACGTCCGCGTCTTGCGCGCCCCCAAAGGCAAGCTCGATGCTCTGCTCAACCTCGTTGACAACAATCCCTCAGGAGCCATCGCCGATGACCATTGGCTCCAGGCCTACAACGAGGTGCGCCAGCAACGAACCAACCGCCTCGTGGGCCAGATCAACGCCGATACCCAGGTCATGCTCCAGCAAGGACGAGACGCCGCCCGCGTCCGCCAGCAGCAAAACCAGGAATACCTCGCCGGGCAGCAAGGCCGCTATCAGGAAATCCAGCGCCAGCACGATGAGCAGCAAGCCGGCTACGCCGCCCACAACGCCAACCAAAAAGCCCTGATGGACGCGCGCCACACCCCCGCGTCCGACGTAACGGACTTTGCGCTCGACCAACAAACCGTCTCAGGCACAGGCGGCACAGTAAAAGTCCCCGCCAACTACAGCCAGGTCTGGGCCAACCAGTCCGGCCAATACTTCTTAACCAACGACCTGAACACCAATCCAAACGGCGTCTTAGACGGCTCCTGGACCCAGCAAACCCAAGTCCACGGCAACGGCCGCCCCTAATCAGCCTTCAATCAGTCATCATTGTCGTGCCCGGGCCGCGGTTTGTGGGTTGCGTTTACGCGCCACGGCGGCCTCAGCGTCTATTCACGCACCGGCCAACTCGTCATCCCGTCTCCCGCCGTTTTCTCCAGGCGGGTGAGGAACCTGCTTCTTCTTTTCTTACTCAGCGAGTGTTCTGCGGACCTGTCCGTGCCATCGCAGCAAAATCAAACCCCGCCATACCTCGCCCGCAAACTCTGCCAAATCTCCACCAACCTCACCCAATCAAAATAATCTTCCCGTCGCGACACAGGAGTCGCCCGCCCATACATGCACTCCACCAAAATCCTATTAGCCCCATGTTTACCCTGAGCCCGCCGAAGGGCGAAGCATCCAGCCGCCCCAATTTCCGCGCCACAAAAATCTGCGCCGTATACGATTCGCTCACAGGAGTATTCAACATCGCCCGCACAAAAGTCCCCATCGCCTCCATACCCACCTCACGCTCCCACCGATTATGCGCCGATTCCAGTAGCTTTAAATCCCGCCCCACGCCAACGCCGCGGCAAAATGAAGCCCAACTCCTTCGTCATCCTGGTAGTTGGAAAGTAGCGCTGCAATCTGGGCAGGGGCTTGCCGCTGTTGCTGAACGGGTACCACCGGCTGCCTCGGCCGGCACAGCCACAGCTCTTCCGCAATTGCTGCAAAACGCAGGGCTACCAGGATTCGGCGCGCCGCAGTGAATTCACAGCATTGTTCCTTCAAATCGCCACAACGTTCTTAATGACGTTGTGCGGCTACCCACGCGATCATCAGCACAACGACAATTATCGCGATCACCGCCCAACTGATAACTGTCCGGGTGTGAGCTGCCCTGCGATCCGCTTTCGCTTCGTTGTAGCGGTTTACAAGCATCTCGTCGCTCAGCACGGCGATCGGACGCAAATATTTATCTTCCAGCACGCCTCTCACGATCTTGAAGGCGATGCCTGCAATCACAAAGGCTATCGCTACAGCGATTAGAAGCCCGGTCCGCGTGCCAAGCGCCGTGATGCTGTACCGCGCCACAACCACCAGCGTCAGGATCCACGCGGCAATCGCCCCGGGAAAGCATTTGTCTTCGATCTGCTGATTAATTTCGACGATAAGCCCGTCGCTAAACTGCACTCGCGCAGCCGCGCTCAGTGCTCCGCTTACCGCAGATGGGGTCTCTCGTGGAGCGGGCGACGAGCCCGCGGCCCGTGGCGCGGCGATTGGAGCCGGGGCGATTGCCGACGACGCTACGGCTGGCGTCACATCCATGACGTAACTTGCCGGCTGCGCCCCTGACGGTGCTGCGGCAACCGCCACCGCAGCAGGCCTCGCGATTGCCTTTCCACACTTGTTGCAAAACGAAGCGACGTCTGGATTGGGCGCCCCGCAGTTATTACAAAACATAGGGCCTCCAGGCCTGCTACCGCGACGATCTCAATAGCCGAATCCTCTCTCTTTTTGTCGTTGTATTATTGCAATCAGCGCACCCGGCGGTTTCCAGTCGATCGCCTCGATGCTGGTCAATACTGGCAAAACGAAGGTTGTTGCGACGTTACTCCCCAATTTCCCACCGTGGTGGTGCAATTCTTCCCGAAATCGGGGTTCCACTTCGGTGGATCAGCAGAGCCAGCACTGCCAGTATTCGCATTTCCCGAATTCGAGCCGCCGGAACTGAGCATAGACGCGGCGCCGACGGCAAGGACTCCCATGACCACCACGCCCCAGAACGCGCTGGAGTCTTTCGCAGAACCGGCGACAGCGCGTTGCGGTGTGCGCTCCGGCGGAGCTGACGCGGGAACATCGGAAAAGTATTCGTTGCCCAGTTTGGCGACCGCAGGGTCGGAGCTGCCGGCGGCCCGAGCATAAAGCTGTTTCGCGCGCTCCAGATTTTGCGGTACGCCCCAGCCCTTTTCGTACATCACGCCCAGATTGAGCTGCGCATAACCGTCATCCTGATTGGCGGCTTCGTTAAACCAGTAGGCAGCTTTCTGATAGTCCTGCCGGCCCTCGCCCGAATCCTGGCCGAGACCATTCTCGTATCCCACGGCGAGAGAGGTCTCGGCGGGGACATATCCCTTTTGCGCCGCCTCGCCGAACCATTTCATGGCCTGGGCTTCGCTCCATGCAACTCCCTTGCCAAGACGCAAGTGCGCACCTAGCTCCGTCATCGCGTACGCGTTGCCCTGCTCCGCGGCCGCCTGATACCACAGCACCGCGGAGGCGCTGTCCTGGTTCCAACCATCGCCGCGCTCCAGCATATCGGCGGCCAAAACCCGGGCATCAACCAAGCCAGCCTGGCCAGCCCGGGCAAACCATTGGAATGCGGCTTCGTGGTTCAGCGCAACGCCGGTGCCATTGTAGTAACAAAAACCGGCTTGTTCTTCGGCACCCGGGTGATCGGCCGTCGCGGCACGAATAAACCACTGGCACGCAGCAGGACGATTTTTCTGCACCCCGTAGCCCTCGTGATACGCTACGCCCATGCGATACATGCCTTCGGCGCTGCCACGCGTCGCGGCCTCGTTGAAAAGGCTCCAAGCCATTTTCTCGTCTCTGTTCACTCCGTTTCCCGTTTCATACAGCCATCCCAGGTCCGCCATGCCATTAGCTGAGCCGCCCTGAACTGCTTGTTCGAACCACGATTTCGCTTGGAAGTAATTCGGCTGATTTTCCTCGAAATAAAGTTCGCCACCGTAGCTAAAGGCATCGGCAATGCCCGCATTGCCTGCCCGGAAATAGAGCCGCTGCGATTCTCCGAGATTTTTCGCAACGCCGGCTCCTTCCCCGTAGAGCTGTGCCAGCCCAAAGGAAGCGAAGCCGTAACCGGCGCGATCCGCCGCCACGTATTGACGGGCTGCCTCGTCGTAGCGCTTCGCCGCA
>JBBSFG010000208.1:0-7201 GCA_038238965.1 Candidatus Acidiferrales bacterium
GACGAGATTCATCACCGCATCGATCCGTGCGGCATCTACCCGCAGCGAGGATTCCGCCAGGGCGGCCACGGCGGTGCTGACGGCGTTACCGCTTGTGGCACTTTGGTTCTCCTGAGGGGCGCTGGTGGCCAGATGTGCTTGAACTTCCAAAAGATCGTCCAGCAACTCGTGTTCGGCGGCTTCGGCGGTCACAACCGGATCGATTCGCACCCCGGAAACAATTGAAGGAATCTGGCACCGCTGACCCATCTCTTCAAGGCTCAGGTGCGTGGCCACCGCAGCTTCAACAATCTCCACGGTCGAAGCGGTAACGTTATCTTCCGGGCGCAGCGCGATGACCGTGCCGCACCCATGCAACACGTTGCGAATCAGTTGAAACGCCGCGGCACGCATTAGGCTGTTGGGATCAACGCGAAGGGCTATGTTAAAAACATATTCGTGGCGATGCACAGCTTCTGAGATCATTAGCTGTTCGTACTCAGTCCAGGCGAATTGGCCAGCCACTTGCAGCGAGTCGCCAGCAGCTTGAGTGGGGTTTGAAGCGGAAACAGGGCCTTCCAGCAGTCGGCGCATCATCTCTTGCAGTTGCGTCGGGGGGGTAGGTTCGATGCCCCGCTCGTACGCCGACAACATCGCTCCGAAATTGTCGGTGGCGGCCAGTACGATCTCGGCAATTCCGGCCCCTCTTGATGAAACCACCTGTGGCGTTAGCACATCTTCAAATTCATGAGCCAACTCGCTCAGCTTGGTGAAGCCGCACGCCGCGGAGTCGCCTTTCAGGGTGTGGATGACCCGTCGTACGGTGCGCAGCACCTCTTCATCATCGGGTCGCGCCTCAAGCTGCAAGCCACCTTCATTGAGGGCCTGCAACAATTCGTACGCGCTCTCAAAAAACAGCGCGCGCAACTCGGCGCCGCGATCCTCGGAAGGCCTGCTCATATGCGCGCCTCCAGCCGCTGGTACGCGGTGCCGTTGTTTTCGTGCACCATTTTAAATTTTTGAGTCAGCCCGAAAAGACTCTCAGCGTGCCCAACGAACAAGTAGCCGCCAGGATTCAGGCAATGCCAGAACTTGTCGATCAAACGCTTTTGTTCCGCTTCGTCGAAATAAATCATCACATTGCGGCACAAGATGATGTCGTTGCGGCGCGGTAAGAATTCGGTCTTCAAATTGTGAAAGTCGAACTGTACCAGGCTCTTCAACTGCGATTTTATGGCGTACTTGTCGCCCACTTTTTCGAAATATCTCAACCGGCAGGTGTAATCCACCGGTTCCATCTGAGTGTCCGTATACATACCCTCTTGGCCCGCGCGCAGGCTGGCATAGCTGATGTCGGAAGCTATAACTTCCAATTTCCAGGGCGGCGGAATGAGAGGCTTGGGCGAAGGCATTTCATAAGGCAGTGGATTTCGAAGATAGTAGTAAGCCAAGGCGTCACTGATCAAAATGGCTACGGAGTATGGTTCCTGGCCAGCGGAGCATCCGGCGCTCCACACCCGCAGGTGAAAGTCGCGGCGCTCTTGCTTGCGGTGAAGAATTTCTTCGAGTACGGATTTTTGAAGCAGATCCAGTTGCGGCCTGTTGCGAAAGAAACTCGTTTCGTTGACGGTCAGGTTTTCCAGCAGCGACGCCAGTTCCGGCCGGCCTTCACGGCTAGTGAGCAAACGGTAGTACGCGTAGAAAGAATCCAGCTGGCAAACTTTCAGGCGGCGCTGCAAGCGATCCTTCAAGAAATGAGAACGGCGTTCGTCGAAAAACATGCCGCATTCCTGGTATACCAGCGTCTGCAGCAACTTGAGTTCGGCATCCGTCAATTGAATCGGTGCGGCAATCGTTCCCATAGGTCGTTCTGTGACCTTTCGTAATTCCCCTCTGGCGAATTACTTTGAGGCCAGAATAGATTCCGTTGCTTCCTCAAGCCCTCGTAAATCCGGCCGGTGCAACAGTTTCGAGATGTCCAACAGAATGATCAAGCGGCCCTTGAGCTTCCCGACGCCGGTAACATAGCCGGACTCACCTTCAGCAAAGACCGTCGAGGGCAGCTCAATGTCGGCGGGCGGAATTTTCAGCACTTCAGACGCGGCGTTGACGATCAGGCCCACAAGCTTGTTCTCCATTTCGACCACCAGAATGCGATTCTTCTTGTCCGCGTGCGTGTATACCTGGCCAAATCGTTTGCGCAAATCCATCACCGGGATAATTTTCCCGCGAAGATTGATGACCCCTTCGATGATGTCCGGGGCGCTCGGAACCGCGGTGATTTCCGGAACGCGTACAATCTCGCGCACTGCGGCAATGCGCACTCCGTACGTTTCGTTGCCGATGCGAAACCCGACGACCTGTATGTCTTTTTCCATCGCAAGATCTCCGGGGCTTCAGGGACGCACGAGTTCGGCGTACTCGAACTGATCCTCTTGCGAATGTTCAGAGGGACGCCGTGATGATCCTTCAGACCGGCGCGGGCGGGTATGGACAGAACGATCGAGAACGAAGCGGTCCATGCTGTCGAGCAGGTTGCGCGAAAGTTTGAGCATCTGCTCCGCCGCGGCTGAAAGCTCCGTCGAGCTGGAAGCCGATTGCTGCACGAGCTCGCGCATCTTGTCCATGGCGCGTACCACCGCTTGAGCGCCGGAAGCCTGCTCTTCGACCGCGGAATTGATTTCCTGGGTGATCTCTGTCAGGCGGCTGGTGGCTTTGGCGATCTGCGAAGAGCCCACCGATTGTTCGTTGGTTGCGGCCCCGATTTCCTGTGAGAATTTGTAAACTTCGGTGACCACGTTGGATATCTTGTGCAGCGCCGCACCAAGATCGTTGCCGAGGCTTAGCCCTTCCTCGACGATGTGTGTGCTGCGTTCCATATTTTCCACGGCTTGGCGCGCTTCACGCTGGATGCTCTGAATCAAGTCGGCAATTTCCTTCGTGGATTGCGTGGATTTCTCGGCCAGCTTTCGCACTTCGTCGGCGACGACGGCGAAACCCAGCCCATGCTCGCCCGCGCGCGCCGCTTCAATGGCTGCGTTCAAAGCCAGCAAGTTGGTTTGCTCCGCAAGATCGTCGATCACTTCGATAATTTTGCCGATATCGTCGGCGCGATGGCCCAGGACGTTGATAATCTCCGCCGATGATTGAATCGCTTGATTGGTGCGGTTCAGACCGTCTGTCGCCTTCTCCATGGTTTGAATGCCGGTGACTACTTCCTGCCGGGAACGATTGGCGATGTCCAACAGTACTTTGGCGGTATCGGCCACCCGCTGTATGGAGGTAACCATCTGATCGATGGAGGCGGAAGTTTCCGCAACGCTGGACGCTTGCACCTGGGTATTTTTCACAACGTTCTGGACGTTGATGCTCATCTCGTGCATGGTGCTGGTCACTTCTTCGATAGCTGAGGACGCCTGAACGCTGACCTTGGCGGATTCGTCGGCAGCCCCGGCAACCTGATTCGAGCCCGCGGATACTTGGGAGGCGGAATCCCGGGTGGTGCGCACTAATTCCTGAAGTCCATGCGACATGCGCAGGAACGCGTTTCCAAGCGTGTCACGTTTCGAGCGCGGGGCGACCTCCACGCTCAGATCGCCTTCCGCGACGGCCATGGAAACGGCGGCCATTTCCTTGAGGTACGCCACCATATTGTTGAAGGTGGTCGCCAGCGCTCCGATTTCATCGTTGCGGTGTATGTCGATGTTTTGATCCAGATCGCCGGAATCGGCGATCTGACGCGCCACGGTAATCAGATGGGTTAACGGGTCGGTGATCGATTTTGCCGTGTAATACGCCACCAGCAAACCGAGTAACAATGCGAACAGTGTCCCGCCGATAGTCGCGGTCGTGCTTGTGGTGCTCGCGCTGGCAGCCGAAGCGGAAGTTTCATCAAGGGATCTGCCGATCTCTTGATTGGTGCGGTCCAGCACTGTCGACGACTTGATCAGCCACGAGCCCGGATCTTTCTGAAGATAGAAAATCTGTAGGTCAGATACCGTGGAATCTCCGGAATCGACCTGGTGGCGCTTGGCAAGTAGCGGCTTGGCAAAGTTGTCCGCCCAGTTAGCTTCGTTGTTTTCCACCTGCGTTAGGGCGGTTCTCAAGCTGTTTGTTACCGCTTGGGATTGTCCGCGCTTGATGGATTCGGAAATGTCGGTCAGCCCCTTGTTGACACGTTCTTCGTCGCGAGGGTCGCCGCTCAAAAGGTAGTTATTCAAATTGAGGCGGTTCAGCATGATCTGGTAGCGCACCGCTTCGATGGTGCGTACGCTCTCCAGCGCGTTGGAGGCATCCAGTCGCGCGGACCGCTCTCGCAGCCCGGCGAAAAGATTGACCACCAACAGCAAGACCAGAATTACCAGAACGGAGCCGAATCCCACGTATAACTTCTTGCCAATCTTCATTGCTGAATGCCTCCACTCACTTTGGCCGTCCGTCCTATCACGGGGCCTTGCCGGCCCCTGCAGCTGCTCAACTGTCCCTAATTTGAAACGCCGCGAAATTCAAACTCGACCAGCTGTGTGGTTTCTTCGGATGCAGCAGAAAACTTCCATTCCTTGACCGCGTCTTGGCACGATTGCACCAGCAGGGGATGGCCCCCTACGACCCGGGTGCTTCTAACGTGGCCGTCGGGAGTAATGACTACCTCGATTTTCACTCGGCCGGAGACACTCATGCGGCGAGCTAGTTCTGGGTAGGCGGGAGAAACCCGGGTTTTGACCTTTCGCCTGCCTTCGTCCGTTGTGCTGGTCTGCGCAAACACCACACTTCCAGTGAGGAGAGTCGCGGCACTTGCTGCCAACATTGTTTTTTTCCACCAACTTAGTCTCATCTGACGCATCCCTTCCATCGCCGCGCGACAGTACCCCGAAAGAGAGAAGGCACGTGCAGTGCCATGGGTTTGGACGCCCATCAAGTTTCCTGAGGGGACGTGATCTAGCCCTCAACTAATAGAGCGGCGTGAAGTTATTCTGTTTCCAAGATTGCGGCGGGCTTGTCCCCCGTAATGATTCGTCTCATCGCGCGGCAATCAAGTGAGGCAGGTCTCAGCCTGAGACATTGCGGCGCAAAATCTGGAGTTTCAGGAGTGAACGTTCTAGCAACACCTCGCGCGGGAACGGTTGACTCACATTGAGACTCCACTTAGCGTGGTAGTTCTCGGGAGTCGTCAACTTGAGACGCACGCAATCCCCCTGAAACCCATGCGTGGAACGAAGTCAAAATCTTTGAATCGCCCATCGCGACGCACGGGTAAACCCGGCGCCGCGTCATCTTCCATTCGACACGCCGATGCGTTGATGGAGTTGGCCGTCGATGCTGCGCAATCGCGCAAGCTTCCCGACTTTCTGCAGCGATTCGCTCTGCGCTCCACGCGGATGCTCAAGGCCTTCTGGGGAGCGGTGCTGGTGTTTCGCGGCCGCGAAACTGACCTTTACGAAACGCCCCAAAGCAAACCGCTGTTTTCTCACGAGGGCCGGGCCTGGTTGATCTCCGCTGCCGGCGAAATCCGCACCCGGTTGGAGTTACGCGAATTGCCCGCCGAGGCTGCGAGCGGGGCCAGCAGCGGGTCCGGGCGACCTACGGTGGTCTTCATGACCATCGCGGCAAGCGACGGCGAGCGCCTTGGCGCCCTATGCCTGCTTCGCCGCCAGGCCTCATTCACCGAAGAAGAGAAGCGTGTGCTGCAGGCGCTGGCCAGTCACGCAGCGCTTTCGCTCGAAAACTTCCGCAGATTTTCGCAACTGGAGCGATCCAAGCGCCAGTGGGTGGAAGACATCGATGCCATCAGCGATTACATCGTGGTGCATGATCGCGGCTGGAAAATCGTACGAACCAACCGCTCCCTGGCTTCCCACCTGGGCGTTCCTCCCGTGGCGCTGGTTGGTGAAGCCATGAGCAGCCTGCGGGAAATTGCGGAGACCGGCAGCGACCTTCCCTGCCCGTTTTGCAGGGACACACAACAGGCCCGGGAAGAATACGTCGCCGCATCGAGCGACCGGATATTTCTAGTTTCCACGTCACGCACGCCAGGTGTAACCGACGACGACATTCGCACCATTCACGTCCTGAAAGACATTACCGACCGCCGCGAAGCCGAGCGGCGCTACCGAGAACTCTTTGACAGCATCCAGGAAGGCCTGTTTTTCGCCACCCCGGACGGGCGGTTCCTAGACGTCAACGACGCCATGGTGCGCATGCTGGGTTATACCTCCCGTGAAGAGTTGTTGCGCGCCGACGTAGGCCCGCATTTATATCCGGCGCCTGCGGCGCGCGAGCGATTTTTATCGAAACTCGCTGAATTTGGAGTCTTGCGGAACTATGAAGAAACCCTGCGCCGCAAAGACGGCACCTTGCTCCACACCCTGCAGAACATCACCGCCGTTCGCGATGCCGGCGGACGTATCGCACAAATCCGCGGGTTGATGCTGGACGTCACGGAGCAGAGAACTTTTCAGTCCCAGTTGCAACGCGAGCGCGATTTCAACCAGAAAATCCTGAATACCACGCAAAGCATGATTCTGGTGCTCGACACCGCCGGGCTGATCAGCTATGCCAATCGCCGCTGTTACGAAACCGGGTACGAAGAAAGCGATTTGATCGGCCACCGCCTGGTGGACTGGATCGAACCGACTCACCGGCAGGATTTTGAGGGCGCGCTGGATACCACCGCTCACGGACAACAGGTGGAAAATATCGAATTACGGGTGCGTCGCAGCGACGGATCGATGGGACATTTTTCCATCAGCCTAAGCCCTATGCGCGACGAGATGAATACCGTCAACAGCGTGGTGGTGGTCATGACGGATATCACCGACGCCACGCTGCTGCAGGCCAAACTGGCGCACAGCGAAAAAATGGCCACGATCGGGCGGTTGGTGTCCGGCGTGGCGCATGAAGTCAATAATCCCCTGGCGGCAATTCTGGGCTTCACGGACCTGCTGCTCGAGAATCCCGAGATGCCCGCCTCGGCGCGCGAAGATTTGCAGATTATTCTGCAGGAAACGCAGCGCACCAAGGATATCGTGCAGGACTTGCTTAGTTTTGCGCGCCAGCGGCCGGTGCAGCGCGAACTGGTGAGTGTCAACAGCGTGTTGCGCCAAACTATCAAGCTGCGCAGTTACGATTTTGCGAGCCACGGCGTGGAAGTGCGCGAAGAATTTGACGAGGCGCTGGCCCCGGCGTTGGGGGACGCGCAGCAACTGCAACAGGTATTTCTGAA
>JBBSFG010000209.1:0-7180 GCA_038238965.1 Candidatus Acidiferrales bacterium
CAAGCTCTCCACCCACCGCGCGTTTCGCAACGCCGTCGGCGTAGCGCTGCCGCTCATTGCCGGCTTCCTCCTGGGCATGCCGCGAGGCGGACTGGTTGTCGCCAGCGGCGCCTTAAACGTTTCTTATTCGGACGGTAGCGATCCCTATTCCGATCGCGCCCGGCGCATGCTCGCTTCCAGCGTCATCTGCTCCATCGCAGTTTTCGCCGGCGCCATTTCCGGCGAGCACCAGATCGCTGCCATCGTCCTCGCCACCGCCTGGGCTTTTATCGCCGGCATGGCCAACGCTCTCGGTGGCGCCGCTCCCGATCTCGGCGTCATCAGCCTCGTCACCCTGTTGATTTACGCCGCTCAACCTTTGACTCCTCGCCAGGCCGCCATCTCTGGAGTGCTCGCTCTCGCCGGCGGATTGTTGCAAACAACCTTGTCAGTAGCTCTCTGGCCGGTGCGTCGTTACGACCCTGAACGACGCGCCCTCTCAAGTTTCTATCTGGAGTTGGCCAATCGCGCCGCCGATCCGCTCATCGCCACCTCAGCGCCGCTTGCAAGCATTCACAGCGAACAGGCGCAGCAGGCCTTACAGGGCCTTGGCCGCGATCTGGGCAGTGAAAGCATGCGTTATCTCGCACTGGTCAATCAGGCCGAACGCATCCGCTTGAGCCTCCTCATGCTTCTGCGCCTTCGCCTTCGTATGGAACGCGAGCGCAGCGATTACCCTGCAATCGAGCCTCTCACCCGCTATCTGGAGCTGGCATCGAACATCCTTCGCGTAATCGCCGATCAGCTCGTTCCTTCGCCCGCCATGCACACCGAAGAAAACAAACTAGACATCATCAAGGCTCTCGATCTACAAACCTCCGCCTTCCGCGAACAGAACGCTTCCGCTCCCTCGTCATTTCTTGCCGCTGTCGCCAGAGACGCGATTTATCAGGCAGACGCTCTTTCCGGACAACTCCGCGCTGCCTTGGACCTCGCCCGCAACAATGTGACGCCCGAAGGATTGCATCCCTCCCAACCGCTCATTCGTCAAAGTTGGCGCGAAAATGTTACCGGCCGCCTCTCGACGCTTCGGGCAAATCTAAATTTGCAGTCTTCCACCTACCGCCACGCCCTTCGTCTTGCCGTTCTCGTGGCCCTCGGAGATATCCTGGGCCGCAGCGTTTCCTGGCGGCGCACCTACTGGCTCCCGATGACCATCGTGCTGGTGCTGAAACCTGAATTTACCGCCACCTTCACCCGCGGAGTTTTACGCATTTTGGGAACTATCATCGGCCTGCTTCTGGCCACCGCAATGTTTCACGTGATGCATCCCGCGGTTGCGTTGCAGGTCGCACTTATTTTTCTGTTTGTTTTTTTACTCCGCTGGGTTGGTCCTGCCAATTACGGAATCTTCGGTATCATCGTCAGCGCCCTGATCGTCCTGCTTCTGGCTATCGCCGGTGTGCCGCCTAAAGACGTAATTTCGGCGCGCGGGATCAATACTGTTGTTGGCGGCGTATTGGCTCTACTTGCGTACCGTGTCTGGCCCACCTGGGAGCGCACCAGGATCTCCGAGCAGATCGCGCGCATGCTGTCCTCCTACTACGATTACTTTCGCGCTGTCTTGCGGTTCGATCCTGATGCCCCATCTTCGTTCCAGGAATTGGAACAATCGCGGCGCGCAGCGCGAGTCGCTCGTTCCAACCTCGAGGCTTCCACCGATCGCTTAAGCTCCGAGCCGGGCGCCACTCGTGAACTGATGAGCCGTCTGAACGCCATCCTCGCCAGTTCGCATCGCTTCATCCACGCCGTCATGGCGCTCGATACCATCGTCTCGCAAGACTCTGCCTCATCAACCA
This sequence comes from Candidatus Acidiferrales bacterium, assembly GCA_038238965.1. GTDB lineage: Bacteria > Acidobacteriota > Terriglobia > Acidiferrales > UBA7541 > Acidiferrum. The sequence continues at coordinate 1,839 of JBBSFG010000209.1, forward strand.
CTCCGCATTTCCAGCAATTCGCCGCAGGCGTCGAAAAAACTCTTGCCCTGCTCGCGTCGGCACTTCGTGGCGGCCGCGTAATGCCCAGGGATTTCCCCGACCTCCGTGAAGAACATCGCTTGATGCTGCAAGCCAGAGCTGTAGGTGCCGACGACCCCGTCTCGCGCTACGATTCCATCAGCGTTGAGGCCGACCGCATCACCAATAGCGCAAATACGATGGCGGAACAAATCCGGCACTGGATGCGCTCGCCGGAATTCGCAAATTTGAGATCCATGTATTCGAATGCGCCCGGCGGTACCGGCTGATTCAACCGCACTTTGCAGGGACGCTATTTGGGACCACAGCGTTTTCTGGGAGGGAACAACCATGCTGGAGAAACGCCGAAATTTCTTGATGACATCGATCACGATATTTGCATCCTTGATTTCAGCGCCACCTGCGGCGTTCAGCCAATCAAGGCACCGATCCTTACCCGATCCACCGACGCCCGGCGATCCCAAACAGCGCGACAAGCTCGCCGGTCCCGCCGACCCCAAAGCCGCACAGCAGGCCAAGGCGCAGCATCGCGAAGGCGAATTTCGTGCGGACGTCGACAAGCTGGTTCAATTAACAAACGAATTGCGCGAACAACTGAATACCATGCCGTCCGCTGATGTCTTGTCCGTGAAAATGTATAAACGCGTGCAGGAGATCGCCAAATTGGCAAAGCAGATGGAAACTACATTGAAAGGATAGTTCGTTCCGGCGAAGGTCTAATTCTCTTCGCCTTCTTTGGGAGCTTCGCCCGGCATCGCGAATTGATGCGGCAATTTTCCGTTGTGCCCGTTTTCTTTCGTTTCGTTGGGCGCTTCCTTAACCAGTCCTTCGAGCGTGCTCTGGGAATGCTCGTCCACCGCGCTGACCGCCGCTACCAGGCAAGAGTACAGAAACGCTTTGATGCCCGTCCGAAACTGCTCCGCGGACTGTTCCGCGGCGCGCGACACATCCGATTCAAGCATCCGGCGCCGCGATTCATAAGTCGAGCGGCTCTCCGCGTCGAGAGACGCTAAAGCCGACGTCGCTTTTTGCGACGCTTCCGAAATCATCATGTCGATATGCGCCTGCAGCTGTCGCCGGAATTCGTCGACCGCGTCGTTCGCGGAGCTGTGTAGCATCGCGCGGGCGTCCGCGGCCCGCGCGTCCAGCTGTGCGGACGCCTCGCGGGCCACCATCTGTTTGTCTTCCATCATTCGAATCAGGTGCCGATCGGAAACCCGTGTGGCCGCCGATTCAAATTCCTGCGCAGCCCGTTTCACGCACTCGTCCAGCCGTGCTTGAATCTTGCTTTCGAACGGCCCGGTTTCCATGATTGCTGGTGCCGTTTTTTCCGCGCCCTTCTGGGCCTCCTTCAGTTCCGCACGGGTTTCGGCCACCATCTTCTCCAACCCCGAGGAGATTTCCTCCATCTGGCGGCGCTGCGCGTCTTGCTGTTCCTGCCATTGTCCGCGTACTTCCGCCAGCCGCGCCTCCAGCCGGTTCAGTATCGCTTCTTCCGACGAGCGCATCAGCGGCTCAAATCGCTGTACGGAAGCTTCCGCGGTTTGTCGCGCGTTGGCTCGTTGCAGGTCGTCTATCTTGCACAGCGCATTGCGAACCGCCTCATCCAGCCGCGCGGCGATTGCCGACTGCATTGCCTGTTCCGCAGCCTGTTGCAGTTTCGGCCGCACCGACATGATCAGTTGGTCCGACGTGATGACAAATCGCTCCGTCTTCGGTGCGCCCGCTTGCTTTCCGCCATCTGCGCTTTCGCTTGAACCCGGCGCGGCTTGGGCAGCAGTCGTCACGCTGGTCTGTTCCATGTTGGCCGCCGGGCTGGGAGGAAGCGTCCCGCCACTGGCAAGATGCATTCTGGAATTCTTGCCCTCAGAAAGCCGCAGCCAATCGTCAGGGGGTGCAGGTATGCCCCAGACATTCGACGGAGTCTCCAGCTCGACGCCAATTTGGAACAACTCGCGAGGCGAGCCGGGAGTATGAACTGATCGAACCTGTGCGCGCATCAGCGGCGAGTTGGCGCTTCCATCCGGCTGCAGCACCTGAAGCCCGATCCACGAGCCCACCGGATATTCATGTCGGGAGGGATAACGGCACCCGTGGAGATTCACGCTCGTCGAAGCGGTCTTTTCCTGAAAGGGCTGCCCTAAGCCATTCTTGCCTAAAACGATTAACGTGACAGGATGATCTACCCGGGTGCTCCGGCGTCCATCTATCCCCGAATATCGCGCGCTGGTTGCCGTACTCACACCACTACCTCCGGTCGATTTGGTAGGAAGACTACCACTATCGAAAGCGTTAAGGTAGCGGCAGTTTTGTTTGTAGCGGTATCGCCCACTAGCGCAGTCCGGACCGTGCTCGCCTCGATTAGCACGGCCCGCCCTGGCCCTTACGTTGAGCTACTGAGTAGCCGGTGTTTGGCTCTGAGCCGATTGCGCTCCGTCTGCGCTGAACAACGTAACTTCCACCCGGCGATTCTTTTCTCGCGCCGCGCGTCCCTTGCCTTCGTCCGCAGGCTTGTCTTCGCCAAGTCCCACGATCTGGATGCGATACACCGGAACGTTATGCTGCGCCACCAGGTACGTTTGCACCGCTTCCGCTCGCCGGCGGCTCAAGTCCAGATTGTGTTCTGCGCTTCCCGTCTTATCCGTAAAACCCTGGATCGCCACAAAGTAGCGCTTCAAACTTCCTACCTGTCCGCTCGCCATCTGATCCAGTTGCTGCCGGCCTTCGTCAGTCAATTTGGCGGAATCGAACTTAAACAGAATCGTGGCATTCCCCGCAACCTTGTAATCGTCGATGTTGGCGATCTTTTCGTTTAATTCATTGTGCAGATCGGCCCGCACCTGGTCCGATTTCTTGGACGCCGCATCCGCCCGCCCAATCGCGTCCGTGGCGCGAGCGTCCGCTGACGTCGCTTTCTCATCCGCCGCGCTGATCTTTGGCTCGTCGCCTTCCAGTTGCCGCTGCGTATTCTTCTGGCTCTTGTCCACTTCGTTGATTCTTGTGTTGGTCGGGTCGACTTGCTCCGCTACGTATTTCTTCGTCGCGCAGCCTCCCATCATCACCATCGTGGCGATGGACATAATTACAATGTGCCGCTTCATGAATTCTCCTTAAAAGCGAAATTGAGCTGGGTGACTCAATGGGCCGAGAAACGGTTTCTGTTGGCTGGGATTACGCGAGCTTGGATTCCAAATACACTTGACCTGCACATCTTACTGGAAACCGTCCAAACTTGCCACCGATGGAACCGCCTCCGCACGCCGCTTTCTCGACTCCGGTTTTGACGCGCGGCTCTCGATTTTTATCTCGCGACGGGTAACGACTTGTTGCTTTACCTCATTGTCGCCATTATTTCGATGTAATCCGGTCTCGGATTTTTTGATAACTGGCCTCGCTAATTGCGCCTTTCACGACCAGATCGTGTTTGTCCTGGTACGGACGGCCGTCCACAATTCTCTTCGCGTCCCGAACGCCAATACCCGGCAACCCGGTAAGTTCGCTCTCGCTTGCCGTGTTGACGTTGACCAGCCGGTGTCCGCGATCCCATCCTTCTCGCACTCCTTCGGCTGCCGCTTGCGCTTCGTCGGCCGCTTCCGCCGCGGCTTTGCCAATTTTTCTTCCCGCATCCTCCAGAACTGGCTTGGCGCGCTCCGTAGCCCTCGCTACTTCATCGCGTGTTTTCTCTTCGCGGGCACGCTTGTCCGCGTCAGAACTGCCGTTGAAGTTGCAGCCGGCAAGAAAGCCAAGGCATAAAATCACCACCGCGAGACGTTTCATAAGTCCTCCTGCGCTACTGTTTCTACTGATGATCCCTCAGTCGGGCTGTATGAAGCAATTGGACCTCAGCGGGCAGAATTATGGCAACGCTTGTCCAATTTAGGATGCACATCGAGCCGCCAAAGACCTTCGCAACTTGAGATTCGTTCGGTTCTGCCTCGCCATATCCTTCGCCCCACGGAACTGCTCCTAAACCACTACAGCCATTGCGTTTACGGAAGGGTAATTTTGAAACTCCATCTCGCTGCCGCCCACATACAGCCAGCGATTTGGCTCTTCTCTGGCACCTCGCGTGCACTTGTCTAGTGCGTCGAAGGAGACCCTATGAAGTTCAAGTATGCCTCTGTCATCTCTCTCGCTATTCTCTTTTTGTCCGCTCCTGCTTGGGGCGATTCCATCAAAAGCAATCCTGCCGTGATCCACGTCAATCAAAGTTGGCACAGCTACGGCCACTCCAATGTCGTATCTTTGGGCGGATTCAAAACTCAATCCGCCAAGCACTCCAGCGTTTTTACGTTCAAGGAAGATCACTTCGTCCTAGTCGTTCCCGGCAACGGCAAGTCTGATGTGCTAGGTACCTCCGACGGTCCAGTCTCCACTCCGGAACCCGGAGCGTTGTCGCTGCTCCTCGTTGGATTCATAGGTTTCGGAGCCTTCGCGTTCCGCCGCATCCCCTCTCTTGTCGGGGCCCGCTAGCGAGAATTAACTGGCCGCAAAACTGAAATCGCAATAACGTTCGCTTCAACCGCTCGTCCAGGCACTACGCATGGACGAGTTTTTTCTTTAATGCCCCAACTCGCTGCGTTCTAGACTCCCTCGCTGGTCATAATAAAAAGCGGTTTCATCTCGAAGCTGGCGTAGTGCGGTCGCAATCGATTGGTATTGTAGTGTTCTTTCACATTCACCACTTTTTTCGTGGCGATCACCGTCTCGATCGGCACATTGTCATATCTTCCATTCTTCAACACCACCAACTTCCCGTGGATCTTTGCCAGCAATAGATCCAGCGCCAGGTTCCCATAGGCCATCGGCACGATCGAGTCGATGGCATCCGGGTCGCCGCATCGCACCAGGTATCCCAGCTTTTGATTGATCACGTCGATCGTTTTTCCATTGTTGTACTTGGGCGACAACTCTTTCAGTTTTTCCGAAACCAGATCTCCGATGCCTCCCAGTTTCTTGTGCCCGAACGCGTCCGCGGAATCGTGTTCAAAAATCATCTCTCCGCCTTCGAACATCGCTCCTTCCGAAACAATCACCGTTGAGTACCGGCTGGGATTTTTTCTTCTGTCCGCGCTCAGTAGCTCCGCCAGTTGCTCGATATTGAATTTATGTTCCGGAATCACGCAACGATTGGCGGCTCCCGCCATGGTCGGCAGCATCGCGCTGAAACCCGCGTAGCGCCCGAAAACTTCCAGCACCATGAAGCGTTCGTGAGATCCGGCCGACGTGCGCAGGTCGTTGGTCATATGAATCGTACGCGTGACGCAGGTGCTGAATCCGATGCAGTAATCCGTCCCCGGCAC
>JBBSFG010000210.1:0-7153 GCA_038238965.1 Candidatus Acidiferrales bacterium
GGCGATTACGTTGGTGCGCGTGCCGCCTTCGACGATGTCCACGTTGACGGTGGTACCGCGCCGCGGGTCGTTCCACTTCAAGATGCGTGAAATCTGGCGGGTGAGTTCGTGGATGGCATTGATGCCGTCCTCGGGAGCCAAGCCGGCGTGAGAGGCGCGGCCATGAACGATGAGTTCAGCTTCGCCGACCGCCTTGCGGGCGGTCTTCAGCAGGCCGCGGGGACCAAAGGAAGGTTCGAGGACGAAGACAGCGTCGCTGCGGCGGGCTTCGGTTTCGATGAGTTTCTTGGCGGAATCGCTGCCGATCTCCTCGTCGGAGGTCCAGAGGAACACGATCCGCTTGCTCAGGGGGACATTTAATTTTTGCAAGGCGTCGTGGGCGAAGAACGCCTGCACGATTCCGGCTTTCATGTCGAAGATGCCCGGGCCGTAGGCTTTGCCGGCGGCGACGCGGAAGGGCATTTGTTTCAAGGTGCCGAGGGCGTATACGGTGTCGTAGTGGCCTAGGACCAGAAGCTGGGATTTACCGCGGGATGAGAGTAGAGGCGAGACCATGCGCAAATGATCGCCGCGATGTTTCTGGGCGATGCGCTCGACCTTCAGTCCATGCTTGCGCCATTCCGCGGCGATGACTTCGCAGCAGCGGTCGGCGCAGGATTTTTCCAGGCTGGGGGATTCGGCCACGACGAAGCGGCGGAGGGTGCGGATCATTTGCGGGAGGGCGGGTTGGAGAAGGCGACGGAGTTGCGCTGCGCGGGGAAGAGCGGGCATTGTGCGAACATGCTAACAACGGCGGGGCGGATGAGCAATGCGGAGCGATAGTGGAACTTTGCGCGCGTGTATCAAACAGCAGATTCCTCACCCTCCCAGGCGGCCAGGCGCGCCGCAATGCGGCGGTTCGGAGTGACCCGCCCGGGTGGATCCAGGTGGCTGGCCAGCGTGAGTGCCAGATCGTTTGAGGAATTGCAGGGGACACAAGAAACGCGGGCGGGGGAGAGGGTTGCTCACATATAATTGTAAGTTTGCCGGGGTAGGGCTTGGGGCCGCAGAGTGCAGTGCTGCGAGGGTGATGGCAGCGCGGCTTGGCGGATTGGAAGGTGACGCGAAATGTTGATGGACATCATGGAAATCCAGAAAATCCTGCCGCACCGCTATCCCTTTTTGATGATCGATGGCATCGAGGAGATTGAGCGGGTGAAACGCATCGTGGGGGTCAAGAACGTGACCATCAACGAAGCGCATTTTCAGGGACATTTCCCGGGGAAGCCGATCATGCCGGGAGTGCTGATCATCGAAGCCATGGCGCAGACCGGTGGGCTGTTGCTGCTGCTGGAAATTCCGGACCGCGAGAAGAAGCTTTTGTATTTTGTGGCTATCGATGATGCGAGGTTCAGGCGGCCGGTGTTGCCGGGGGATCAGTTGAAGATTGAGGTCAAGGTGGTTTCGTGGCGCGGAGATTTCTGCAAGCTGGATGGGAAGGCTCGAGTGAACGGGGAAGTGGCCGCGGAAGCGATTCTGATGTGCAAGATGGTGGACCGTGAAGTTTCCGGCAAGGCAGAGGAACCGACGAAGTAAGAAGTTGGCGAGGCTTGCGCGATCCATCGAAGAGAGATTCCTCGACTGCGCGGGCCGACTCCTTCGCTTTGCGAAGGAGGAAGAAAAAGTCGGCCCGCTCCGCTCGGAATGACACGTCTGGGCGGGCGGCGAGAGTGTCAGGAAGAACATAAGATTGCCCGAGAGATGAAATTGAGTCTGCACGAAACACGTGAGCGTGCTCGAGGGATGGAATTGTGAGTCTGCAAACGAAACACGAAATTCATCCTCAGGCGGTGGTAGCGAGCGGCGCGAAGATTGGGGCGCGGGTAAAAATTGGCGCTTACGCGATCGTGGGCGAGCATGTGGAGCTGGGCGAGGGGTGCCTGCTGGATGCGCATGCGGTGGTGCAGGGGCCCGCGACCATCGGGCGGCACAACGTGTTTCATCCGTTCTGCTCAATCGGGGGCGACCCGCAGGATTTGAAATTTCACGGCGAGCAAACGGAATTGATCGTGGGCGACGGGAACACGTTCCGCGAGTTTGTGACCGTGAGCCGCGGAACGGTGGGTGGCGGCGGGAAGACGACTATCGGCAACGGAAGTTTGTTCATGGCGTATTCGCATGTCGCGCACGACTGCCACGTGGGGAACGAAACGATTTTTGCCAATGGCGCGACGCTGGCAGGGCACGTCACAGTGGAAGATTTTGCGACCATTGGGGCGTTTTCTCCAGTGCATCAATTTTGCCGGATTGGGCGGTATGCGTATGTGGGCGCGTCCACGGTGATTACCCAGGATGTGCCGCCGTTTTCGCGGGTGGTGACGGAGCGGCGCACGAAAAGTTACGGGATAAATACCGTGGGGCTGGAACGCAAGGGATTTTCGAAGGAACGGCTTGCGGACTTGCAGCGCGCGTACCGGTTGTTGCTGCAATCGAAGATGAATACGTCGCAGGCGCTGGCGAAGATGCGGGCGACGCAGGGGACGTCCGAGGATGTGGCGGAGCTCGTTCGCTTTATCGAAGCGGCTGAGCGGGGAATTGTGAAGTAGAAACCTTTGAGCGCCAAACCTAACCCGAATCCAAAAGCGGCGGAGCGATGGGGGCTGATCGCCGGGAATGGGCGATTTCCGTTTCTAGTGCTGGAAGGCGCGCGAAGCCAGGGGCTCGAGATGGCGGTGATCGCGCTGAAAGAGGAAGCGGACGCGGAACTGGAAAAATTGGCGACGCGGATTCACTGGGTAAGTCTTGGAGAGTTGAGCAAAGCGATCGACCTGATGCACCAGGAAGGCGTGACGCACGCGGTGATGGCCGGGCAGGTGAAGCACAATAAAATTTTCAGCTCGATACGGCCGGACTGGAAGCTCGCAAAGCTTTTGTTCTCGCTGCCGCGAAAGAATACGGATGCGTTGATCGGCGCGGTGGCGCGGGTCCTTGAGGATGAAGGGATTCAACTTGTGGATTCGACTTTATTTTTGAAGCCGCTGGTGCCGGAAGCGGGAGTATTGACGCGGCGGGCTCCTGACCAGCGCGAAGCCGCGGATATCGCGTACGGATTGAGCGTGGCGAGAACTATTGCGGGCATGGACATCGGGCAAACGGTGGTGATTTCGGATCTGGCGTGCGTGGCGGTGGAAGCCATGGAAGGCACGGACGAAACGGTTGCGCGGGCGGCGCGCATTGCCGCGGGCAAACCGCTGGTGGTGGTGAAAGTGAGCAAGCCGGGACAGGACATGCGCTTCGACGTACCCGTGATTGGCTTGCCGACCATCGAACAACTGGCACTTTCTGGCGTAACGGCGCTGGCAGTGGATGCCGGGCGGACGCTGCTGTTCGATCGCGCAAAACAGATAGCGTTGGCCGATACGAAAGGCATCGCGATTCAGGCTTTTTCTGCTCCAGCGGCGGAACCAAACGCGGCGAATCAGGGAATGAAACAGGAATGAGCGCGGCGGCGCAACGCGTGCCCGTCGCGGTTGTGGGAGCGGGCGAATTCGGCCGCAATCACGCACGAGTTTATCGCGAGCTGCAGGACGTGGAACTCGTGGGAATTTTCGATCGCGACGGAGCGAAAGCACAGGCATTGGCGGCGGAGTTCCACACCCGCTCATTCGGCGATTTGAGCGAGTTGCGCGGTGGGGTTGCGGCTGCGAGCGTGGCCGTGCCGACGGAAGCGCACGCGGAGACCGGTTGCCGGTTGCTGGAGATGGGCATCGACGTACTGGTCGAAAAGCCGATGGCTGCGGATTTGGCGCAGGCCGATTCGCTGGTGGATGCGGCAAGAAAGTTCAATAGGATCTTGCAGGTTGGCCATGTCGAACGGTTCAATCCCGCGGTGATCGCCGTGGAACCCATCGTGAACCGGCCGCTATTTTTCGAGGTGCACAGGCTAGGGGTGTTTACGGCGCGCAGCCTGGACGTGGACGTAATTTACGATCTGATGATTCACGACCTGGACATTCTGCTGGCGCTGGTGAAGGAGCAAGTGACGGAAGTGAAAGCGGTGGGCATCCCGGTGTTGACGGACAAAGTGGATATCGCGCACGCGCGGCTGGAGTTTACGGGCGGCGCGGTGGCCAACGTGACGGCCAGCCGGGTTTCGACGGAGCGGGTGCGCAAGATGCGGTTTTTTCAGCAGCACGAATATATTTCTCTGGATTATGCGCGGCGCGACGCGTTGCGAGTGGGCGTAAAAAAGCCGGGGCCGCAACCGGAATTTGGTTTTGAAAAGCTGGCTGCGCCGGCGGTGGAACCGTTGCATGCGGAGCTGTCGGCATTCGTGGAATCGGTGCGATCGCGGCGCGAGCCGCGAGTAAACGGCGCGGCAGGACGCGCGGCGCTGGAGTTGGCGGGACGCGTAATGGCAAGCATCCATGAACACGCGGAGCGCGTCCAACTGGCTACACACAGTACAAACAAGCCAGCCTGACTATGATTGCACGCACACTTGTACCCCTGGACGCCCGATTACCCGCCGCTGCGGATGTCGCGGCGAGCACGCGACGGCGGCCCACCACAATGGACGAGCGCACGCTGGTTCCCGCGATGCTGCCCATCGTTACGCTGAACGGGCACTCGAGTATTCCGTCGAACCTGCCGCTGGAGTCCATCGCGGCGCGCGTGGTGGTGCCGCGAGATATTCATCGCGAAGCGTATTCGGTGGTCGAAGACGTTTCCGCGCCGCTGCAAATCACGGACATGGACCAGCGCATCGCGGTGCCGCAGGGCTCCGCTGCGCCGGAGCCGAGCGCGAGTTTGCCGGTGGTGGATACCGATCTGGTCGATCCCGATATTTTTATGACCGGCGAAGTGCATCTGATCGCGTCGCCGCCGTCACCGGAAAAAGCCCGGGCCGATCTGATCACGCGAATCAGTTCGGTGGCGCTGCACGTGTTGCTGATTGCCGCGATTTTGTTGCAGGCAAAATTATTTCCCAAGCAAGAGCCGACGCCAGAAGAGATCGACATTGCGCGGAAACAACTGACGCTGCTGCTGCCGCCGGGAGCGTTCGAATCGTCGAAGCCGTCTTCGAGACCGGTGCAGCGGCCGCCGGCAATGCACGTCGATCCGCGCGTCCTGCGAAAAGTTGCCCCGCCGATTGAGCCGACGCCGCGACCGACTCCCGCGCCAACTCCCGAAAAGCCGGTACGAGAATTGCCGAGCTCGCCGGTTCCGCAGCCGCACGCCGTGGCGCCTGAGCCGGTTCCGAGTGCGCCGGCTGCCAAGATGGAAACGCCCAAGGCGGGGTTGAAGTTGGAGACTCCCGAGACGCCGCTGCCCAGGCCTAATTTGCAGTTGCCGCAGGCGTCGGCGAGCAAGTCGATTCAGGATTCGCTGCGCGAAGCGTCAAAGAATCCTACTGGAGGCGGGCGCGCGGGCGCGGTGATTGGTCCGATGCCGAAGTCGAGTCCCTCCCAAGGCGGTGGCGGAGGGCCGGGGCAGGGCGCCGGAACGTACGGTAACGGATATGAAATTCTCACGCCGACGGAGGGCGTGGATTTCAGCGACTACATGGCGCGCGTGGTGGCCAGCGTTCGGCGCAACTGGTACGCGGTGATGCCGGAGTCCGCGCAGTTGGGCGATCGCGGGCGGGTGGCGCTGCAATTCCGGATTATGCGCGATGGCAGCGTGCCGACGGGCGAGCCGGTGCGCTTGCTGGGCTCGGGAAAAGAACCGCTGGACCGCGCGGCGGTGTCCGCGGTGAGGTCGTCGAACCCGTTTGAGCCGCTGCCTTCTGCGTTCAGCGGGCCGTATATCGAATTGCGTTTTTACTTCCTCTACAATTTGCCGCTCGAAGCCGCGTATCAGTGAAACTTTTGCGTCAACAGATCGTGGGCAGCCTGATCCTGGCGTTCGTTGTGTTGCTGGTGCTGTTGTTTCGCGCGCGGCACATTTTATTTCCATGAACATGCCGGAGCAGCCGATTTTGCCTTTGGTGGTGGTGGTGGGTCCGACGGCGTCGGGAAAATCCGCGCTGGCGATTGCGCTGGCGCAGTGTTTACAGGGCGAGATTGTGGCATGCGATTCGACGCAACTGTATCGCGGTGTGAATATCGGCACTGCAAAACCTACGCTCGAGGAGCGCGGCGGTGTGGTTCACCATTTGATCGACGTGCTGGAGCCTGCGGAGGCCGCGACGGCGGGTGGCTATCGAGACATGGCGCTGCCGGCGTTGGACGAAATACGCAAGCGTGGGCGACTGCCGGTTCTGGTGGTCGGCACGGGCCTGTACATGCGCGCGCTGCTGGAGGGCCTGGCGGATTTGCCGCTGCGCTCGGAAGAATTGCGCTCGCGGCTGCGGGCCGGCGCTGACAAGATCGGGGGAAGACACCTGCACGGTATTTTGCGGCGCATGGATCGCGAGGCCGCGTCGAAAATTGCGCCGGCGGATGAGCAGAAACTGATTCGCGCGATCGAGGTTTGCATTTTGATGCGCAAACCGATTTCGGAGGTACATCGCGCGGGGAGGAATCCATTGCAGGGCTGGCGCGTGGTGAAAGTCGGGCTGCAGCCCGAACGGGAGATGCTGTATCGCCGGATTGAGGCGCGCACGGACGCGATGCTGGCGAGCGGGTGGCTGGAAGAAGTGCGGGGATTGCGGGAGTCCGGCGTTGCGGAAGACGCCAAGATATTCGATTTCATCGGGTACCGGGAAATGCTTGCGGTGATGAGGGGCACGCTGACGATTGAGGATGCGCGCGCGGCGATTCAACAGGCCACGCGCAATTACGCCAAGAGGCAGATGACGTGGTTTCGCAAAGATAAGGCAATTCGGTGGTTTGCCGGAGCGGGAGATGAGCGCGCCATTCAGGGCGAGGTTGTTGCCTACGCGCGCGCGGAGATCGGCTTAAGCGGAGGACTAAGACCGTGAGTGCCGTGGGTGTCGCGCAAGTTGATGTGAAGACGCCGCGCATGCAAATCGTCTGACATGAATTCTCTGAAACGAATTGGCTACCGTGAATGGACGCTAGTCGATTCACCCTGAGCAATCTTCGCATCGGTGCGCCCGGCACGCGTGCAACGTTTGCTATACTCAAAAGTTCGGCGCGGTACCCAAGTGGCCCAAGGGAGAGGTCTGCAAAACCTCCATTCGTGGGTTCGAATCCCACCCGCGCCTCCA
>JBBSFG010000211.1:0-7151 GCA_038238965.1 Candidatus Acidiferrales bacterium
CGAGTCATCAGCTGCCCAAGGGTCTGGCCTTCCAGCAGTTCCATGACGATGAAGTGTTGCCCGCCATCCTGTTCGATGGCGTGGATGGTGCAGATATTGGGATGATTCAACGCCGAAGCGGCGCGCGCCTCGCGTTGAAAGCGTTCGATGAGCTGGTTGTCCTGCGCCATGGTTTCCGGCAGGAATTTTACGGCTACACGGCGGCCCAGCCGGGTGTCTTGCGCTTCATACACCACGCCCATGCCGCCGCTGCCCAATGTTCTTGTTATTTGATAATGCGAAATTGTCTGCCCAATGCGGGAATCGGAGCCTGTCATGACCGGGCGATGTTATTCTGCCGCACTCCTGCGGTCAAGGCGGGTACTCACAAAACAATAGACGCGCAAAAAAAGAACCTCCGGGTGTGGCGCATGGCCACTTTGCCGGAGGTTCTCTTCAACTGAAAATCTGGCCGAGTACGATTCCCGTAGGATTAAATGCGAGCCGCAGGAAACGAGGCCCGAATAGGCCCAAACCGGGGCCTTACTTCAGGACGGCGTCTTTGAACGCTTTCGCGGGGCGCAAACGAACCACTGTCTTCGCCTTGATCTTGATCTGTTCACCGGTCTGGGGATTGCGGCCCAGGCGGGCTTTGCGGTGAGCCTTTACTACGCGGCCGATGTTGGGGATTACGAATTTCCCGGCGGCACCTTTTGCTTCTTTTACGGCGAGTTTGAAAAGTTCATCAAAGAAGAGCACAGCGTTCTTTTTTGATGTGCCGGTCTTCTCGGCCATGTGTGAAACGATCTTGGTCTTGCTTAAAGGCTTGGCTGCCATCTAGTCTGCTTATCCTCCTGATTTTTCGTTCCTTCCCGATAAATCGGGAATGGCCGCTAGCCTTTTCCCAAATGCTACAAAGGAAAAAAGTTTGGGCCGCTGGGCACTATAGCCAAGCTGGTCACAGAACGCAAGGGGTAAGCGTGAAAAAAGCAGGCAGAAAGCGTGTTTTTTTCACTTCGCATGTGAATAACCGCATGAAATAAGGGTTACGAGCATCAGTGAACCGGCCCGAAATGAATTTCGCCGTTATGCTATGCTGCGAACCCTGTTTCGGTAAGCGAGGGGCAATGAGTGAAGTGAGCAGTTGGAAGGCGTTGGAAACAAGATTCGCCACCGCGGTGCCGATGGAGCGCCGGGCCGTCGCCGTTGCCTATCTTGATGCCGCGCCCACCGGAGTGAAGCGCTTTGAAGGCAGCGAGCCTTCGGGTTGCAGTTTCTGGCGGCTGGCGGCCGATGGCCGCACTTTCTATACCGTGCCGGAGAATCATTTCAACTGTGCGGTCGGCGCATACACCCACAACATAAATCTTTCTCCGGAACGAGAACAGGAAACCGGGCAGACGCTGAAATTCATGTTTGAGCTGGGCTATGTGAAACCCGAAGAAGTGCCGCAGATTCCGCGCCTGGCAAAATCGCCGGTGGCGGTGGTGTACTCGCCGCTCGGCGATGCTCCCTTCGATCCCGACGTGGTGTTGTTTGCATGCAAACCGCGATCGGCGATGCTGCTTAATGAGGCCGCGAACCGCGCCGGCGTTGCCAGCGGAGCGCCCGCATTGGGCAGGCCTACGTGCATGGCATTGCCCGCATCGCTGCAACATGGCGCAATTTTTAGTTTGGGCTGCATCGGAAATCGAACGTATACGGGACTCAGCGAGAATGAAATGTATTTCGTCGTCCGCGGCAAAGATCTTGCGGCAGTTGCCGATGCGCTCGACGTAGTCGTCGGCGCCAATGCCGCGCTGTCCGAATACGCCAAAGACCGGCGTCAGGCGCTATCGACCGCGTAATTCAGTCTGGGTTAGCGTCACACCCAGAATATATAGCCAGAGCAGAGCAGTCGGGGATTACAACGTGGCCAGGCCGGCGTAGAAGTGCGCGATAGCCCTGATCCCGCCAAAATAATTCTCCAGCGAGATGTGTTCGTCGGGCGCGTGCGCGTTTTCGTCGGGCAGGCCGAAGCCAATCAACACACAAGGCACTTTGAAGGTGTCGTGCATCTGGGTCACAAATGGTATGGAGCCGCCTTCGCGGATGAACACCGCTTTTTTGCCAAAGCCCTTTTCCAGCGCGGCCTGCGCTTTTTTGAAAATGGGCGCCTGGAAGGAGGCAATCCACGGCTTGCCGGCGCTGAGAACTTCAAATTTGCAAGTGACCGTATCAGGCAGAAGTTTGCGCACGTGTTTTTCCACCAGCTTGGCGATCTTGTGCGGGTTCTGGTCGGGAACCAGCCGGGTAGAAAATTTCGCGCAAGCTTTCGACGGAATTACCGTTTTGGCTCCTTCGCCGCTGTAGCCACCCCAGATGCCGTTGAGTTCCAGCGTAGGCCGCGTCCACAATCGTTCGACCGTGGTGTAGCCTTTCTCGCCAAAGTAGCCGGGAGCGCCGACGGCTTGCTCGAACTCTTTCTTCTTCCACGGCAAAGCATTCAGAATTTTCCGCTCGGCTTTGGAGACCGGCGCAACATCATCGTAGAAGCCCGGCACGCTCACTCGAAAATCCTTGTCATGCAGCCGGGCAAAAAGCTCCGAGAGAATCGCCAGGGGATTGGGAACTGCTCCGCCGTAAACGCCGGAATGAAGATCGCGCGCCGGTCCGGTCAATTCGATCTCGTAATAATTCAGCCCGCGTAATCCGTAGGTGATGGACGGAACGCCTTTGGCGAGCATGGAAGTGTCGGAAACCACCAGGGCATCGGCCTTGAGTTTTTGTTTATTCGCCTGCACATAATCCCACAGGCTGACGCTGCCAACTTCTTCTTCGCCTTCGATCAAGACTTTGATGTTGACGGGAAATTTGCCGTCGACTTTCTGCAACGATTCGAGCGCTTTCAGATGAATGTGCACCTGGCCTTTGTCGTCGGCGGTGCCGCGCCCATACAGGTTCCCATCCCGAACCGTAGGTTCGAAGGCCGGCGAGGTCCATAGTTCCAGGGGCTCGGCGGGCTGGACATCGTAGTGTCCGTAAAAGAGGACGGTAGGCTTCCCCGGGGCTTCCAGGGACTCGGCGTAGACCAGCGGATGCAAAGGAGTGGAGATGATTTGAACCGTTTTAAATCCGGCGGTGCGCAGGTGTTCAGCCACCCATTGCGCTCCCCGTTCGACGTCCTGCTTGTGCTCGCTCTTGGCGCTCACGCTGGGAATGCGCAAAAACGAACACAACTCCGCAAGGTGCTCCTCGCGTCGACTCTCGATAAATTCAGCAAGGTTCATGGAGGTCCTCAGGGCGCAAGAATCCTTTCGATCGTTCGAATCTGTAACGCGAATATGGGCCAAGGAAGGCTAGCGGAAGTGAGCTGCAAAATTCCAATGGCTGCCTGAACTATTCTATGGCGCATAGGCCTTCGGGTTCAAGGCGGGCACCGGGCCGCGTTTTCCATTCCGGCACACCGTCCCGAAGGCTTCATTGACGATACGCCGGGAGCGTTCGAAACTTGGGTATGAGCGAAGTGACCACGAGTGCGCAACGGCGCAGCAGCCGCGTCTTCCACAAGATGCGCGTGCAAGCACAGGGGCGCGGCCATAACCGCAAGAAGTTCCGCGAAACCTGCGAAACAGTTGTGGTCAACGGCCATGGCGGTTTGCTGATTTTGAAGCACGAGATCGATAACGGCGAAATGGTGGTGCTGACCAACCTGGAGACCCTGGACGAGCAGGAGTGCCGGGTAGTCTTTCTGGGAGAACTGGGCGACCGCGGACAGCGAGTGGGCGTTGAATTCCTGACTCCCGCGCCACGATTCTGGGGATTGGAATTTAACGAGCCGCCGTCAAGCGGGTCTGCTAGGTAATGACGCCGCGCTTTCGCCTGCGCCTGCCACTGAAACCTGATTCTTCTTTTTTGAAACAAAATTCAGCAAACGCCATAGCAACAGCAGTCCCACGATCGCGCCGTAAAACAGCGGCTTGATGACCGCGGATTTTACCAGCCAGTAGTAGTGAATCACCCCGAGCACTGCGCTGAAATAGATCAGCCGGTGCAGCGCTTGCCAGCGCTTTCCGCCCAGCCGCCGGACCCAACCTTTCGTGGAAGTAATCGCCAACGGAATCAGCAGCAAAAATGCGGCAAACCCGACGGTGATGAATTTGCGCTTGGCCACGTCTTTCCAGATTTCGGAGAGGTCAAAAAACTTGTCCAGCCAGATGTAGGTGGTGAAATGCAGGCAAGCGTAAAAGAAAGCGAATAAGCCGAGCATGCGGCGAAATCGGATAAGTTCGGGAAGACGAAGAATTTTGCGGAACGGGGTAATGCAAAGAGTGAAAACCAGAAATCGCAGCGTCCAGTTTCCCGTGGCATGGGTGATGAACTCGATAGGATTGGCGGTGAGGCCGCTGTGCAGCGCGCGCCATCCCAGCGATGCCAGCGGCAGCAGGCAAATCAGGAACACCGCCGCTTTAGTCCACTTGCTGTTCAGTAAGGCGTGCATCTATTGACGGGGTTCAGTGGTATTTCTTCAGGTCCAGTCCATTGTAGAGGCTGGCGACCTGGTCGCCATAGCCATTGAACATGAGGGTAGTGCGCTTGGTGAATTCGCCCAAGCGACGCTCTTTTGCCTGGCTCCAGCGAGGATGGTCCACATTGGGATTCACGTTGGAATAAAAGCCGTATTCGTCCGGAGCCATGCGATTCCAGGTGGTTGGCGGCTCTTTGGCAACGAAGCGGATTTTTACGATCGATTTGATGCTCTTGTAACCGTATTTCCAGGGCACTACCAGGCGCACCGGCGCGCCGTCCTGATTTGGCAGCGTTTCCCCATACATGCCTAAAGCGATCAGCGTCAGAGGATTCATAGCCTCATCGAGCCGCAAGCCTTCGACGTAGGGATAATCCAGACCGGAATATTTTGCCTTGGGCATTTGTCCGGCATCGAAATAGCTTTGGAAGGCGACGAACTGGGCTTTGGGAGTAGGTTCCGCAAGCTTGGCCAGCGCGCTGAACGGAAAACCAATCCACGGAACCACGATCGACCATCCTTCCACACAACGGTGACGATAAATGCGCTCTTCCAGGGGAGCGAGCTTCAGAATATCGTCCATGCTGTATTTGCGTGGCGTTTTCACTTCGCCTTCCACGGAAACTGTCCAGGGCGAAACGCGAAAATTCTTCGCGTTTTTTGCGGGATCGGTTTTGTCCGTGCCAAATTCATAAAAATTATTGTAGTGGGTAACGTCGTCGAGCGGTGTTTCCTTCTCGCTGGTGCTGAAGGGACTCTTCGAGGCCACAGCCAGTTTACTGGTCGCGTGCACTTCTTCGGGACCGCCAAACTTCCACCAAGCGGCGCCCGCTGCCGCGGCTGCGCCGGTAATTCCCATGGCGCGCAAAAAGGTCCGGCGATTGGTGTACACCGACTTGGGTGTCACGTCGGCGTCGGTCAAGTCAGAGGTTGAACGAGATGGGCGAATGAGCATGACTACTCCCTGATAGTCTGCTGGCGCGGCGAAGCACGGAACCTGCCAGCATCTATCTATAGTACGAAAATTGTTGGGAATTGGACGTTTTGAGTTACGCGAGGGTACCGGTAAACCAAATCGTAGAAGAAAAAACCGTTAGCGCACAAAAGAAAACGGGGAGGAAGTTGCCTTCCTCCCCGCCAGAACCACATCCAACCAATTTACTGGAGGATGGTAACGATTGCTGTGCAAGCGCCGGCGCCAACGCCGATTGCGCCGCCGGTGGTGTTGTAACGGATCACACCAGACTGGTCGGAGCAAAACGCACGAGTACCGGTTGACGCCGACACGCGCGTCGCGTTCACTTCATACTGAACGAACGGAGCGGCAACCGTACCTGCACCAGTGTTAGGAACAGCCGCCAGCGTATAACCAGACTTGGTGCCCACGGTCAAGACCGGGTCAATCAAGCAAGCGTTAGCCGCAGCTGCCACACAAGGAGCCGCGCCACCCAACTGGGCCAGCGTGGTGAAACCTGTGCCGTAGGTCGTCGAATACGTCACTTCAGCAGTGTTCAAGGTACGAACTGAACCAACCGCAGAAGCTTCGTTTGCCGCCATACGTGAGCGCAGCAAGTTAGGAATCGCAATCGCGGCAATGATCAAGATGATCGCCACAACGATCAGCAACTCGATAAGAGAAAAACCCTTCTGTTTATTACGCATTTTCACTACTCCTTTTCAACTTTGGTATTACCAGAACACACGCTGGATGAAGCAGGTTGCTGGCCTCATTAGTGATTTCTGAGATTGCGCGGCGATTGAAGAGGAAGTGGCGGAAACAAGAGCGTTAGGGAGGTGCGGAAAAAAGAGGCAATTTAGAAGCTGTGCCAACGTGAAACGTGTTCCCGGAAGCGGCCTTTTTCCGCCCAGAAGGGCTGACACTAAACGGCGTGCGCAATTTGAAAAGATCGCACGCATTTTCGATGCAGGGAAACTATGATTCCCTGCGCGACGGAACATAGGCAACTGGGCTTGACACTATTGAGCGGCGTCAGTATCGTCGCCGCGCCATCAAGTTCAATTTCGAGGCTTCAAGTATTCCGTTTAAGGAGGGTATTTCGATGACACACCGGCTTTCAGTGGCTTTTGGTTTTGCCTCGCTGTTGATTTCTGCAGGAACCGTCTTAAGCGCGTGCAACATGGGAAATCCCCAGCCCTCGCAACCTGCAGCGGCTCCAGACACGCGCGCCGCCGACGAAGCGCAAATCCGCAGCATCGATGCTGAGTGGGTGAAAACCTTGGCGGGCAAGAATGCCCAAGCAAGCAGCTCCTACTACGCGGATGATGGTGTGCTCATGGCTCCGGGCGCTCCGCTGGCGAGCGGGAAAGAGGAAATCCAGAAGACTTGGGCGGGATTGATTGGGACTCCTGGATTTGCGTTGTCTTTTTCTCCCACCAAGGTGAGCGTTTCACGATCAGGCGATCTGGCATACGAGATTGGGAACTATGAATTGACCACCAATGACAAGAAAGGAAAGGCGCAAACCACAAAAGCAAAATACGTGGTGGTTTGGGGCAAACAACCTGGCGGCAAGTGGCAAGCGCTGGTGGACGCGCCCACGACCACGCACTGACGGAATCGCCCGCAACGGTAGCTCGGCGTGTCGGTTTATTCAGACCGGAAAATAGCGGGGGCTTTTGTAGTGGCGGAGGAGGAGGGATTCGA
>JBBSFG010000212.1:0-7120 GCA_038238965.1 Candidatus Acidiferrales bacterium
GCGGCAAGCGATCTTTAATATCGGAGAAAAAAGGCTGGAGAACGGCAGCCACGCCCCCGCCCACAATGATGACGTCCGGTTCGAGAAGGTCAATGATATTGCCGAACCATACGGACAAGAGCTCGACGGTTTCCAATAACGTGTCTTTCGCCATGGTGTCGCCGGCGGCATTGGCCTGGCTGACCACTTCGCAAGTAACACCGGAAATTTTACCGTCGGCCAAATCGAGAATCGGGCAGTGCCGAAGATTGGCGGATTCCAACTTGGCCTGAGCGCGGCGGGCGATCGCAGGACCGGAAACAAAAATTTCAATGCAACCACGTTTGCCGCAGGTGCAGAGCGGCCCGCGGTAATCGATGCTCACGTGACCGCCCTCCGTGGCAGCGCCGGTGCGGCCGTTATAAATGCGGCCATCGAGAATCAGACCAGTGCCAACCCCGGTGCCGATGGAAGCGTAGAAAACTTTTGAGTAGCCTTTGCCCGCGCCCCAGAGGACTTCCGCGAGGGCGGCAGCATTGGCATCATTTTCAATTTTTACCGGCAAGCGGTAGCGCCTGGAAATTTCAGCGGCGAGCGGATAATCGCGCCAGCAGGGAACGTTGGGAGGATTGATAATAATGCCGGTATGGGGGTCGAGCGGGCCGGGAGCACAAATGCCAATGGCGCGAATCTCCCAGCCGTTTTTTTTCCCCATCTCCACAAGATAGTCGATGGCGCCGGCCACGGCATTGAGGCCGTCGGCGGCCTGGGCGTCACTGACCATGCGCACGCGAGTGACGGCGCCAATTTCGCCGGTTTTGCCGACGAAGCCGGCGGCGACCTTGGTGCCGCCGACATCCACACCAATTACGTAATCGTTCGAGCCGTTAATGGTCATTTGCGATCAGGTCATCGTCAGCCAGAGCCGTCAATTCAGAGCGGGCTCACTGGCAAACTCCGTGGGCCGTGAACCGCGGAGCGCGTAGAACAGAATATAAAGGTAACAAACAGCAGGCAGAATGAAGGCGTGATGAATTCCAATGCGATCCGCCAAGGCGCCCTGCATTACCGGCAGAATGGCGCCGCCTACGATGGCCATGATCATGATCCCGGAACCATCGCCGGTCAGGGGGCCGAGCTTGGCGACTCCCAAAGTAAAGATGCTGGGGAACATGACGGAATTGAACAAACCCACCAAAATAATGCTCCACATGGCGACACTGCCGGTGGTGGACATGGATACGCAAACCAACAAGCAGGCGGCGACTGCAGCCACGGCAAGAACCGCGCCGGTTTTTACTTTCTGAAGAATGGCCGAGCCGATGAAGCGGCCGACCATGGCGCCTCCCCAATAATAGGTGACGTATTTGGCGGCGGCGAGTTCCGTCAATCCTCCGATCTCACGCTGCCCGAAATAATTGATGAGAAAGCTGCCGATGGAGACTTCCGCTCCCACGTAAACGAAAATGCCGATCGCGCCGAAAACGAGTTGGCGATATTTCCACAAACTGGTTTTGACGGCGGTTCCGTCATGCCGAACCGCGCCGGGAATGGCCGGCAGCTTGAACATGCCGATGATGACTCCAAAAGTGATCAGCGCGAGGCCGATGATGAGATAAGGAAGCTTCACGGAGGATGCTTCCTGAACGCGATAGGCCTGGAGCACAGCGGCTGACATCTGGCGCGTCTCGTCGGTGCCCTTGAAGCTGGCATTCAGAATCAGCAAACCGCCTAGATAAGGTCCGATGGTCGTGCCCAGGGAATTGAACGCCTGAGTGAGATTCAACCTACTGGAAGCAGTTTCAGGCGGACCCAAAACCGTAACATAAGGGTTGGCGGCCACCTGCAACGCGGTGATACCGGCGGCTAGAATCATCAGGGCACCGAGGAAAAGCGGAAACGAAGCGGTGCTGGCGGCAGGAATGAAAAGAAGCGCGCCGACACCCATGGTGAATAATCCCGTGACCATGGTGCGCTTGTATCCGATGGCGTCGACGATCTTGGCGGATGGGATGGAAAAAATAAAATAAGCGGAGAAGAAAGCGAACTGAATGAGCATCACTTTCGCGTAGTTGAGGTCGAAAATGGCTTTGAGGTGGGGGACGAGGATGTCGTTGAGAACTGTGACAAAACCCCAGAAAAAAAAGAGGGTGGTGACCATGGCCATGGCCGCGAGGTTGGTGGAGCTTGGCGGCGCTGAATACGATGTTGCGGGTGTGCCGGAGCCGGTGTTCACGATTGCCATGGACGTCCCCCGTTTCCAATGGATACACACTCCAAGTGAAGTACCCGTTGTTCAGCCCAAACTTATTCAGCTCGCCCAAAAACAGCGCGCCGCTAGCCAGGGTGAATGTTGGAATGCAAGATGATGCCACAAGAGCGTCTGAAGAAAAACGATATTGTGATTGCATTGCCTCCGGCCCAGGGTGATATAAGAAGGGCGCTATAGCTTCAAAATTTTCGCGCATTATGCTCATCGATATAGATAAGGAACTTCGTTCATGAGATTCCCCAGGTTGTTTTCATTGGCGGGCGTATGCGCGATGGCGGCGACGTTATCCGGAACAGTGCAGCCGGCGTTGGCGCAAGAGCATTCCGCGACAGTGGTATTTTACGAATCGGGATTCTTGTCCGAAGGCTCCGCCGCGCCTTCCCAACCGCAACTGCAGAACATTTTCGCCGGGGCCCGTTTTGCAAGTGCCGACAAGCTGGCTGGCGAGCTTGGGGATCCCGCGACACGCTTGCTGGTGTTGCCGTACGGCTCGGCGTTTCCGGAAGAGAGTTGGGCGGCAATTTATGGATTTTTGCAGGGCGGTGGGAATTTGCTGGTGCTGGGGGGCCGGCCGTTCGCGCGAGCAGAATATCGAGACGCGACAGGTTGGCACCTGCGTGAATACGCGGTGCGATTCACGCGCCCGTTGATGATCGACCAGTACCAGACGACGCCGGGTTCCGACGGATTAAGTTTCCAGACCAATCCAGAAGTGACCCTGCAACCGCAACCGTTCACGTGGAAGCAGGCGTTCAGCCCGGTGATACGGTTGAGCGCGGTGGATTTATACAATCGCGGCGGCGCGGCAGGGTCCATCGACGCGCGACTGGACACGCTGGCCTGGGGCGTGAAAAACGAGCGGCGTATGGCGGCGCCACTTTTGCAGATCGATCATTTCCGAAATGTTTTCAGCGGCGGGCGCTGGATTTTTTTGGCTGCGGAGATGGGGCCGGAATTTTACGGCAGTGCGCAAAACGGCGCATTGATTGGCGCGCTGGCGCAGCGAGCCATGCTGGGCAGCGAAGAATTCACGGCGCGGCCGTCGATGCCGCTTTATCTTCCCGGCGAACCGGTGGAATTAGATGTGCTGTGGCACCCGGCGAAACCAGCGAGTGCCCCGCCTTCGATTCGAATTTCCACTTATGCGGAAGGCGAAGAATCCAGCGCGACGGTGACGACGGTGACCCTTAACCCGGCGGAAAACATCCTGCTTCCCGCACCGAAGACTAAAGGGCTGCACATTATCAAGGCCGAATTGCTGGACGGGGATAAGGTTCACGCAATTTATCATTCGGGATTCTGGATCCGGGATGAGGAATTTCTGCGGCATGGCGCGCGGCTGGGCACAAATCGGGACTATTTTGAAGAAGACGGGAAGCCGCTGGCGGTGGCGGGGACGACGTACATGGCCAGCGATGTCCAGCGATTATATTTTGAGCATCCCAACGTGTATGTGTGGAACCAGGACCTGGCGCTGATCCACGACGCGAACCTGAATATGATTCGCGCGGGATGGTGGACGGGGTGGGATAAATTTTGCGATGAAAACGGGCAGCCGTATGAGCGCACGCTGCGAACTGTCGAAGCGTACCTAATGACCGCTCACAAATATGGTCTGCCGGTACAATTCAATTTTTTCGCGTTTTTGCCGGAAGTGCTGGGCGGAGCGAATCCGTATCTCGATCCGGAGGCGGTCCGGCGGCAACAGACGCTGGTGTCTGCCGTGGTGGCGCGACTCCACGATTTGCCTTACCTGGCGTGGGATTTAATCAATGAGCCGAGTATCTCGAAACATCTGTGGACCATGCGACCGAACGGCGATGCGATTGAGTTGGAGAAGTGGAACGAGTGGCTGACGAAGCGATATGCGGATCGCGCGGCGCTGGCCAATGCGTGGAAAGTGCCGCCGGGAAGCGTTGCAGGGGCGATCGCGTTGCCGCAAGAAATCGAATTCAGTCCGAGGGGCATGTACGTCGGACATAACTCGCTGAAGATTTACGATTATTTCCTTTTTGCCCAGGAAAGTTTCGCGGGCTGGGTAAAAGGCATGCGCGACGCGATTCGCGGCGCCGGGTCGCAGCAGTTGATTACCGTGGGGCAGGACGAGGGCGGGTTCGCGGACCGGCTTTCGCCGGCATTTTTTGGCCCGTCGGTGGATTTCACCACCAATCACTCGTGGTGGCAGAACGATTCGATATTGTGGGATTCGCTGGTGGCCAAACAACCGGGAAAAACGATGCTGATCCAGGAGACCGGTTTGCAGCGGGAGTTGAACCTGGACGAAACAGCGCGACGGACACCGGAAAGCGAAGCGGCGCTGCTGGAGCGCAAAATCGCCATTTCGTTTGTGCAAGGCGCGGGAGCGATTGAGTGGCTGTGGAATACCAATTCATACATGACGGAAGGAAACGAAACGCCCATCGGGGCGGTGCGCACGGACGGAACGGAAAAACCGGAGGCCACGGTCATGCGGGGGTTTGGCGCGCTGGCCAAATCCATCGGGCCACATCTGCAGAATCCGCAAACGCCGCAGGTGGCGATTGTCACTTCGCAGGCAGCGCAATTTTCGGCGATTTCGGATTTGCAGATTGAGGCGCAACGCAAAGCGGTGCGGGCGTTGGCGTATGGCTCGCGAGTGGCACCCTATGTGATCGCGGAAAATCAGATTGCGAAGCTGGGCACGCCGAAACTGGCGATACTTCCTTCGCCGCAAATGCTGACGGAAGACTGTTGGCAGGCGTTGCTGCGTTATGTAAGCGAGGGAGGAAATCTTCTGATCAGCGGGCCGGTGGATCGTGATGAACACTGGCGCGAAGTTCATCGGATCGCGGATGTGATTCCGGGAAGCTCGATTGAGCCACTGACGTTTCGGGAGGCGACGATCAAACTTGCTGTTCCTGGTGGGCCGAAGGGGAACAACGTAGAGCTTTCGTTTGAGCAGCAAAAACAATTCTGGCTGGATTCGCTGCGCTTTCAGGATGGCGCGACGATGAAAGAGATGACGCGCGGCAAGGGGGAAATTTTTTGGGCGGCGTATCCGGTGGAGCTGGCGGAGGGTACCGCGGCGGCAACCGAAGTGTATAACTACGTGCTCGGACGCGTGGGGATCGCGCCGGCGTTTACGCTGGCGGGGGCGCCGCCCGCGGGGGTACTGATTTTTGCGACTGTGCTGCAGGATGCGGTGCTGTATGTGATGGCTTCGGATTCCGCCGAAGACGTGAACATTGATCTGCGCGATGGAAAGACGGGAACACGGCTTAAAGTGGCGCTGTCGTCGCAACATGCGGCGATGGCGTTGATCGGGCTACAAGACAAAACGGTGATCGCCAAGTACGGATTCTAGCGGTGGGTGGAATTGGAGCCAAAGGAATTTCTGGGAAAGACTTTTCCGCGGTTGCTCGACCCGGCTGTGCCGATCAAAAAAGGAACATGACAATGAAGAGCAAATTAATGACCGACCTGGTGGCGGTCGCAGCTGCCATCGCGGTGATGGGAGCGGCCTGCGGCGCGAAAACGTCGTGGGCCAGAGTTTTTGCGGGCTCCCCTTCTGGCGGGTCTTCAGACTCTTCCGGCGGGACGAAAGTCGCCAGCATCACGGATCCGATTCTGAATATGAAGGCCTATTCGATAACCATCCCGGCGAACTGGGTGTTCGACGGAGCGGTGGTCCGCGGAACGAGCTGCAACGACGGGCCGTTTCCGGTTTTCCGAATGTCGACACCGGACGGACTGGTGGGCATCAAGCAATTGCCGCGGATGGACTGGACCTGGTCGGATAATCCCAAACTGGCGGTTGAGGGCGGCTCCGATTGCCTTCCGTACAAGAAGGTGATGAGCGCCGCGGAGATGATGAAGGTGATGATCGGGATCCTGCAGGTGGAATTTGTGAAAGACGAACCTACCCCCGATCTGGCGGCGATGCAGCAAAAGACAGCGGCTCAGAATATGCCGAACTTGACGACGACCGTGGATAAAGCCAGAGCTACGGTGCGCTATCGCATCAACCAGATTGTGATGGAAGGACGGCTGAATATTTTTGTGGGCTGCACAACGTACAGGAATATCGGGCGGCACACTTGCAATGTGGGGGTATCGCGCACCTGGGCTCCACAGGGCAAGTACAGCGATGAGACGTTCAAGTCCATCAGCAGAACTTTCGCCATCGATCAGGACTGGAATTCAAAACGGATGCAGGTCGTGATTCAGAAACTGAACGACCTGTCCGAGCAATCCATGAGGACTATCAAGAATATGGGCGAGGAGGCCACGCGGCGCAGCACGGCGCAGTACAACGCTTTCCAGCAATCGCAGGACATGCGCCAGCGGCAGCACGAGCAGTTTCTGGACACCATGCAGCGCGGTACGGATTTGTCCATGAAGCAGGCTGCGGCCAGCGCCAACGCCAATCACCGCGCGGCCGATGACTGGTGCGATTATTCACTCGATCAGCAGAAACGCCTGGACCCCAATACAGGACTGATCACCAAAGACTCCAGCGCCTATAATTACACCTGGGTGAACGAGACCGGCGATCGGGTGCAGACCAACAACATCAACGCCAATCCGAACGGCAACGGCACTGGTAACTGGACGCGTTAGGGAATGGATTGAGGAGGCGGGGTCCGGCGGTTGGTGACGGGATTCACTTCCATTTGCCGGCGCTTTCTACGATGGTGATGTAGCGATTTAAGGGCAAATTTGTAAAACGTTCTACTGCGCCGCTGGGTTGCGGCCACTTGATTTCGATCCAGTCGATTTTTGGACGCTTGCCGATTCCGAGAACGATGCGGGGATCGTGGGACGATAAGAAACTGCCGCCACCGACTTTGGTGCGGCTGCGCTTCAAGTCTCCTGCCTGATAGGTGACGC
>JBBSFG010000213.1:0-7120 GCA_038238965.1 Candidatus Acidiferrales bacterium
CGTATCACCGCCCGGGCGATGGCGATCCGCTGCCGCTGTCCCCCTGAAAGAGAAACACCGCGCTCGCCCACCATCGTGTCATACCCTTCGGACATTTTTTCAATGAACTCATGCGCATTTGCCAGCTTGGCAGCTTCTTCGATCTCCTTGCGGGACGCGTCCGGCTTGCCGTACGCGATGTTTTCCCAAATGGTCGCGCGAAACAGCAGCGTGTCCTGCAAGACGAAACTGATCTGCTGCCGAAGCGATTTCAGCTTATATCCGCGCACATCGCGCCCATCGATTTTTACTTTGCCCGAAGTCGGATCGTAGAACCGCGGAATCAAACTGATCACTGTAGTTTTGCCCGTTCCCGATGGCCCCACCAGTGCTGCTATCTGGCCAGGTTTGATGCAAAAACTAATATCCTTCAGAACCGGAGCGCCTCCGTCATAGCTGAAGCTGACATGCTCGAATTCGATCTCCCCCTTGAATTTCGGCGCTTTTTTCGCCTTGGACAAGTCTCTGACCTTGCTGTCGATCTCCAGCACCTCTTGAATTCGCTCGTAACCCACCGTAGCTTTGGACACCGTGTCCGTCATCTTCGACAGATCACGCATCGGCTTATACATCTTGCCCAGATACAACAGGAAAACAATCAGCACGCCAGGGCTGAGTTGCCCGTGCAACGCCAGTCGCCCGCCGTAACCAAGCACCAGGCAGGTTCCGATGGCCACGATCACTTCCACCATGGGTGCCAGTTTCGCCTTCAGGCTCCGTGCCTCCAGCGCGGTTTCCACGTTCTCCAGGCTGTGCGCCTCGAATCGTTCCTGTTCGTAATCTTCGCGCGCAAAAGCTTTGACCACCCGAATGGAGGTCAATACTTCCTGAACCACCGACGTCAGTTCGCTTTCTTTCTTGCGCACCGCCCGCGAAGATTTCTTGATCCGCCGCGTAAATACATAAACCATTGCAAAAAGAATGGGCGCCACCGACAAGGCAATCAACGTGAAGCGCCAGTTTATGTAGAACATCACGCCGACCATGCCCACCAGCGTCAGCACGTTGACGATGATTCCAAGAAGCGCGGAATTGACAAAATCCTGCACCGCATTAATGTCGCTGGTCACCCGCGAAATCAAATCCCCCGTTCGCGTTTCGTCATATTCCGCCAGCGACAACCTCTGGATGTGGTTGTACAGCATGCGCCTCAAGTCGTGGGTCACCCACTGGCTGACGCTGGTCGTCAAATATTTTTCCGTGTAAGAGCTCAGCGCGCCCACGATGGCGATGGCCGCCACCGCGCCCACGGCAAAATTCAAAATAGCGTATTGGTTTTCGCCGAAAAGAGAAGTTACGATCCGGCTGATCCATGTCGGCAGGTGTTTGTGTTGCAGAAGATTGTCGACAACGATTTTTACCGGCCACGGCTCCAGCACATCCGTAAACGTTTCACCCAGCACCGCGATGAACGCCAGCGTCAGGGCGGTCCAATGCGGCCGCAGAAGATCGATGATCTTCAGCTTGCCAGGTTTGATTTTGGGCCTAGTTTTCGCCGTTTTCTCGGGCATTTATTTTGTTGGCGCCTGTTAAACGCCGCGGGGCTGGCACATCGAGCTTGTCCCCATAATACGTTGACCCTGCAATAGTTGAATAGTCCTAAGGCCCCGGGTGTTCCTACATAAACGACGCTCTACAGGGCGATCGCATATCCCAGAGTTGGCTGGCAAAAGGCCAAATAGTTCCGCTATCATCGCTTGGAACTTGAAAAACTTTCGTTTCCTGGACGGACGCCCAAAATATATGGACCCTATCAAATCACTGCGGCAGCATTTGACCAAAGTATTGGAAGGCAGCGAAGCCCACGCGGAATTTGACGCCGCGGTCAAAGATATGCCTTTCGACCTGCAGGGCAGGATACCGAACGGTGCGGAGCATTCCCCCTGGCAGGAGCTGGAACACCTGCGCATCGCTCAATGGGATATTTTTGAATTCGCCATCGATCCGGAGCACAAATCGCCTGAATTTCCTTCTGGCTATTGGCCCGCCAATCCGGCGCCTCCGGATGAAAAATCATGGCACAAAAGCGCCGAGGCTTTTCGCGCCGATCTCAAGCGCTTCAGTAGAGTCCTGGCGGATGACTCGACCGACCTGTTCGCAGAAGTCCCCCACGGCGACGGGCAGACAATCCTGCGCCAGGCTTTGACAGCCGTGGATCACAACGCTTATCACCTGGGTCAACTCGTACTGCTGCGGCGTTTACTCGGGGCGTGGAAGTAGCTGCGCGGCGCCATCAACTCATCTCTGCGCCTGCTCCCATTATTTGAACAACTTCTGAAGCATCATTTTTCCTTCGGACTCCGTAATCACAGCCTTGTGCACCAATAAGAGAATCATTTCACCCAGCACACTCTCGGGATTGGTCTCCGGACTCTGCGTAACGTCGAACTGCAGCGCTGCCGAATCGGCGGAACCAGTCCCTTCCCCGCCCAGTTCGCCCAGCCACCCGTCCAGTACTCGAAGTTGATCTACCTCGGAAGTGGTAAACACCAGTCCCATGCCCATTCCAATTTGTGAATACACCACCGTCGCTTTGGTTTCGAATGACTGGTGGTCCCGCGTGATTCTCAACGCTACGGTTGATTTAGGCGCGAACGGGCTGATGGTATCGATATAACAACCCTTCTGGGCGATGTCCGAGGTCCTCCCGGTGATCTTTGTATTTCCGTCAATGTCGATAGCTTCGGCGCTGGTTGAAAAGGCATAGCGCGGAAACGCACGAGCTTCCATGGTAGGCGTTGTCGTTTGAGCTTCCTGGTGCTTCTTAGACTGCTTCATGTTTCACTCTTCCCCAGACCCTTTTTCGAAAACGGAAATCGAGTTCGTCTCATTGCCTATCCTTCCAGCCATCTCGGGAACGAACGCAGGAGACTTCATTGACGCTTTAAGCTGACCAGTTCGCGCACGCCCGTTTGCAGCAAGTTCGCAAACTCCTCCGCGCACACTGGCGGGCTAAACAGGTACCCCTGGGCTTCGTTGCATTTGCTGCTTTGAAGAAAAGCTAATTCTTCTTCGGTCTCCACTCCTTCTGCCACCACCCGGAGATTAAGACTGCGGCCCATGCTGACCACCGCCGTCACGATCGTGGTTTCTTCGGGAGAAGTCGTAATCTGGCGGATAAAAGACTGATCGATTTTCAGCGCATCGATGGGAAACTTTCGTAGATAACTCAGACTGGAATAGCCCGTGCCAAAGTCGTCTACCGCCAGTTGTACCCCTTTTTCTTTCAGCGTCGTCAGTATCGACGCCGTTGAACTGGCGTGCTTCATCAGCACGCTCTCCGTCAGTTCCAGTTCGAGCAAACTCACCGGCAAACCCGTTTCTTCCAGGATTTCAAACACGCCATCCAGAAATGTATCGGATCGAAATTCTATTGCGGAGATGTTCACGGCTATGGTGGACATCGGCAAACCGGCGTCGATCCATGCTCGCGCCTGTCTGCACGCTTCCCGGAGAACCCAGTTGCCTATCGACGTAATCAACCCGCAATCTTCTGCGACAGGTATGAACCTTGCCGGAGACACCGCCCCGAGCACAGGATGCGTCCAACGCAGCAGCGCTTCTGCTCCGGTGATTTGTCCCGACGTCAAGCTTATCTTTGGTTGATAATGCACTTCGAACTCGTTGCGCTCCAATGCCCGCCGCAGTTTTTCCTCGATGGATTGCCGCTCCACGGCGCGCACGTTCATCTCCGGCTTGAAAAATTGATAGCTCTGCCGGCCATTCTCTTTCGCCCGGTACATCGCCGTATCCGCGTTCTTGATCAGCGTTTCCGCGTCGTTGCCATCGTCCGGGAACACACTGATGCCGACACTGCTGGTGACATGAAGATCGTGATTATCGATGGAATGCAGCTTGGCTATTTCTTGCAGCATTCGTTTTGCGCTAAGCGCGCCATCTTCCGCTTTCTCCATTTCGGAAAGCAGTACCACGAATTCATCCCCGCCCTGGCGGCTTACGGTATCGGTCGCCCGTACGCAAGCGACCAGCCGCTCTGCAATGGACTGCAATAATTTGTCGCCCAGCGCGTGCCCCAGGGAATCGTTGATGTGCTTGAATCCATCCAGGTCCAGAAAAACGATTCCTACTTTTTTCACATGGCGCGGCGCCAGCGCAATGGCCTGCCGGATGCGATCCGCAAGCAGCATACGGTTGGGCAGCCCAGTTAAGAAATCGTGCTGCGCTGAATGCGCCATCTGTATTTCCAGCGCGCGCGTCGCGCTCACATCCCGAAAAACAATCACCGCTCCTGTCGGCGCTCCATAGCTGTCATGAATAGGCGCCACCGAATCTTCTATCGGCGTTTCGACGCCGTCCCGCCGCACCAGCAGGGAATTCGGTGGCAAGTGCAACGACTGCTTTTGTCCCAATTCCATTCTCATCGGATCGGGAACGACCTTGCGGGTCGCGGCATCGATAATTCTAAGAACCTCCACAGCGGCCCGTCCCGTAGCCTCCTCCCACGACCATCCCGTCAAATGCTCTGCGACCACATTTAAGTACGTAACATTTCCCACGACGTCGGTGCACGCCACGGCATCGCCTATGCAATTCAGGGTTACCTGCGCTCGCTCTTTCGCCGCGAACAGCGCGTCTTCCAGGATTTTTCGCTCCACCGCGTAGCGCATGGCTCGCAGCAGTGCTCCGGGAAAGAACTGCCCCTTCACAAGGTAGTCCTGCGCTCCCAGTTGCAATGCCTGCGCGGCCAGTTCTTCGTCATCTCGTCCAGTCAAAACCAGCAAGGGCACCCCAGGTGCCGCAGTGTGTGCACGCCGCAGTGCCCCAAGGCCTTCGGCGTCCGGCAGACCTAGATCCAGCAAGATTACGTCGACACTGTGCTTTGCAAGATGTTCCTCAGCGTCTCGCATCGTCGCAACGTGCATCAGATTGACGCGATGGGCCATTTCGTCGCGCAACATTTCTTGCAGCAGTCGCGCATCGCCTGCATTGTCTTCCACCACCAGCAGTGTTTCGATGGGCCTTCTGCTCATACAGTTGACCTCTGTTGCGGTAGCTTCGCCTTGGTCAGCCAGAAATCATTGATGCTTTTCACCAGGCTTTCGAACGCTTCCAGTTGCACCGGCTTGGTAAGGTAACAATTGGCCTGCAACTCGTAACTCCTGACGATGTCCGCTTCCGCATCGGAAGTCGTCAAAATCACCGTCGGTATCGTCTTCAAGTCGTCATCCGCCTTAATATGCGCAAGAACTTCCCGGCCATCCATTTTCGGCAGGTTCAGGTCCAGCAGAATCAGGTCCGGTCGCGGCGCCCCACGGTGTTGCCCTTCACGTCTCAAGAACGCCATAGCCTCCATCCCATCGGCCGCCACATGCAATTGAATGGATCTATTGGCGTCGCGGAATGCCTCGCGTGTCAGCCGCACATCGCCGGGACTGTCTTCGACCAATAAAACTTGTATAGGCATAACGTCTCCTCCGATAGGAATCACAATTAATTCTCGCTTTCTGCCAGTGCAAATGTGAAGGTGGAACCCTCGCCCGGTTTCGACCGGACCGATATGTTCCCGCCGTGGCGCTCCACTATTTTCTTGCAGATCGCCAGTCCAATGCCCGTGCCTGCAAACTCTTCACGCTTGTGCAAGCGCTGGAACATTCCAAAGATTTTGTCGAAGTACTGTGAATCGATGCCCAGTCCGTTGTCTCTCACGGAAAACACCCATTTCGATTCGCCATTCATCGCGGCGGAAACGTGTATTTTCGGGATTCCTGCTTTTTGGTACTTGATCCCGTTACCCACCAGGTTTTGAAACAGTTGAATGAGTTGAGACTCGTCCGCCAGCACGGTTGGCAGCGGTTCGTGGGTTACCACCGCACCGCTTTCTTCGATCGTTCTCCGCAGGTTGAGCAGCGCGCGTTTCAGAGCCTCTTCGCTCGAAATATCGACTAAATCTCGCCCCTTCGTTCCGATGCGTGAGAAAGCCAGCAGGTCCTGAATCAGCCGTTGCATGCGCTCGGCGCCATCTACCGCGAAAGCAATAAATTCATCGGCGTCGGCATCGAGTTTTCCCTTATACCGCCGCGACAACAGTTGCGTATAGCTGGCCACCATCCTCAACGGTTCCTGCAAATCGTGCGAGGCAATATAGGCGAACTGGCCGAGTTCCACGTTCGAGCGGTTCAGCTCTTCGACCTTCTTCAGCAGAGTCTCATCGGCTTTCTTGCGCGCGGTGATGTCCCGAATCGCTGCCGTGACCAGAATTCCCTCGGGGCTTTCCAGCGGACTCAGCATGATCTCGATCGGAAAGGTCCCTCCCTTCTTGTGTCGACCGATCAGTTCAATCCCGGTGCCGATTTGTTGCGTCAGCGCATCCTCCGCGGAGCGCAATGCATCCGCGACCAGCCGCTCCGCGAATCCCTGCGGAATGATGTTTTTTACTTTCTGCCCCACGAGCTCATGGCGCCGGTAGCCGAACTGTATTTCCGCCTGCACGTTCAGCAGCACAATTTCTCCACCTTGGTTGACCACCACCATTGCATCGGGAGCCGCCTCCAGCAACCCTCGGTAGCGGCCTTCCATTTGCGCCAGGTGTTTCTCCGCATCCTTACGCACCGTAATATTTCGTATCGCCGCCGTGACCAGCGTTCCCTCGGCGCTCTCCAGCGGACTAAGCATGATCTCGATAGGAAACTGACTGCCATCCTTCCGCTGCCCCGATAGCTCGATCCCCGTACCAATCTGCTGCGCCAGCGCTTCCGCCGCGCTGCGCGTTCCGTCGGCGATGATCCGCTCCGCGAAGCCCTCGGGGATAATGTTCTTTACTTTTTGTCCCACCAGTTCGTCGCGCCGGTAGCCGAACTGTTTTTCTGCCTGGACATTCAGTAAAACAATTTCGCCCGTTTGATTTACCACCACCATAGCGTCCGGAGCCGCCTCCAGCAGCCCTCGGTAGCGGCCTTCCATTTGTGCCAGGTGTTTTTCCGCGCCTTTGCGCACGCTGATGTCCCGGATCGCTGCCGTGACCAGCGTCCCCTCGGCGTTCTCCAGCGGGCTGAGCATGATCTCGATAGGAAATTCGCTACCATCCTTCCTCAGACCGGATAATTCGATCCCCGTTCCTATC
>JBBSFG010000214.1:0-7111 GCA_038238965.1 Candidatus Acidiferrales bacterium
GCTCCCACCCAGCCCGGCGCGCGCGTGATGTCCGCGAACGCCTGCTGCGTATACAAAATCACGCCAATCGAATCCGGCGGCGCGAAATTCAGCTCTGACTCAATGGCCCCGTAATGCGCCTCCAGGGTTCGCAGCACATCGCGCGCCAGCCCCGGCTCCGCCGCTCCGCTGTAGCGCAGCGTAAAGTGGCTGCTCTCATTCTCTTTGTAGCTTTCCTCTTCCTGTTTGTCGCGCAGCGCTTTATCCAGCGCCGATTGCACTTCCGTATCCGCTCGCAACGCCAGCGAGCGCTTCCATTCGCCCACCGCCTGATCCATCTTGTTCATCCCGTAATACGCCCAGCCCGCCAGCTTAGCCACGTCCGCATTGTTGGGCGCCACGCGTTGCGCGCGTTCCAGGTAATCCAGCGATTGCTTGTATTCGCTCCTTCGCAGATGCAGGTAGGCCACATTCATCAGCAGCAGCGGCTCATCCGGCGCGTACGTCAACGCCGTGCGCTCATCGGCCAGCGCGTGATCCATGTCCCCGCGCCCCAACTCAAACATCGCCGCCGCGTGATGCCCCACGGCTGCGTCAATCCCCGCTGCAGGCAAACCACCGCGCGTTTCCCCTTCCAGTTTTGCTATGTACTCCCGATCGATCGCGCCATCATGCACCGCGCGATGCTCAATCTCCCCGCCGCTCCCGCCCGCCGCCGCCGCATCCATCGCCGGTGGAGTAATCGCCAGGTTCGCCGCGTTCGCGGCACCCGAGCCACCCATTGGCACCGCTCCACCCTTTTCAATGTGATCTACGATGGACTTCGGCAGGCTTAATTCCCCGGCGTTCGTCTCATACCGGATTTTTTCCCCAACCTCCACAACATTGAACGCCAGTATCCGCCGCCCATTCTTCAATACAATCGTGTCGGCCCTCAACGACGCGCCGCCAAAAACCAGCACCAAGCCCAGCACAACCACCCGATACCCAGCCGCGATGAAGGGGTGCACCATCCTCCCATTTTAGCCACCCATCCCCGCCCTGCGTGATTTGTGTTCCACCCGGTTGTCGCGTTAGCCGCGTCTGTTTAGGCTCGAATGTATGGCTTTTTCTACGGAAACTTCGCACGTGGAAATCGCATCCGCACCACCACTCAGCGATTACACCGTTCCATCACAATCCTTTGCAACCAACAATCCCAAAAGCCCAGAACTGTCATCCCGACCGGAGCGGCGCGACGCACCTTCTTCTCCTTCGCTCCTGCGAAGGAGTCGCGCTGCGCAGCGGAGGGATCTCTCTTCGATCTCTCGCGTAGCCTGGCAGGGTTGACTCACCACAACCCCAAAAACAAAAACCGCACGCCACCCCGAATCAGCCGGGCAACGTGCGGTGCGAAACCAATCAAAACGCTTACTTGTGAGTCATGCTGGAAACACGCGCCAAAATGTCCCGGTGTCCCGTTGCGTCGATAGTGGACTCAAATCCCGCCCAGGCCGCCGGACTGCTCTTCGCGCCATCCGCTACGGCCTCGTTGAATTTGTCCAATCCCTCCGCCCCGTTGGTAATCACCACGATAAAAAACCCGCCCGGGTCGGTTGAATGTATCGATTCCTCGTCGATCTGGTAACCATGTATCGCGCCGTCGCTCAGCAATTTCTCCAGCAACGGAGTCAAAGTCGCCTTCAGGATTTTCCCATCCGGATCGCTTCCGCTCTTGGTCCGGAAGTTGCCCACTCGCAAGTACGCGTTCGTAAACGTTCCCGCATGCGAGTTGTAGTTCCGGCTTTCCATAATGTAGTCCCAGTGCTTTGCCGCGGCCAGCGGGGCGGAAGTAGCGCCCGGAGTGGCGCGCAAGCCCTCCAGAAACTTCAGAATATTAGCCATCGAGCCGGCCGAAAACCACGTGCCGTGCGTGGGCTGCCCTTCCTGGTGATTCAACACCGTGTAGCTGCCGTAGGAGATCAGCGTGCCGTCGCTCACCGCCTTCTTCAGCATGTCGTTGTCTTCAGCCTCGTTTTTCAGATAATCGCCCCACATCGCGCGGGGTACCGACCATTCCGACACATAGGTGTACAGCGGCGGCTTCTCGGCACTTTTTGATTGCGCGGAAGCCTGGTTGGCGGCCAGCGTCATCAACGCCAGCGCACACACCGCGAACAGACTACTCATCGTTCGAATACGCATTCTTCTTTCTCCTAGTTTTCTCCGCCACTCGGCGGCTGTTGAACAGATCTGATTGAGGTCCCGGAGCGCTCTCAAACGCTCCGGCGCAACGTAGCCTACACCCAGCATCTGCTCCGCGCAATATTCCCGCCGCCTAGCCTCCCTTCGCCAAGCCGCTGGCTACCACAAAATCTCATTTTTATCTCCACCACCTCTAAATTCTTACCGTCTAATCCCCCAGGCATCGAAAAACGAACCCGTCCCCCTGTTCCGCGGCACTGAAAATGACTACACTTTCCACAATGAGGCTCGCAGCCGCATGCTTCGCGTTGTGCAGCCTTGCTGCGGCAACATCCTCCCACCCCGCCTCGCGCTCCGCTCACGACGCCTACGACGCGCTGAACAATCTGCGCCTCGACCCCGCGTCCATTTATCAAATCAAGCCCGCCAATCGCATCAACCTCGTTCGCGGTGACGCCAAAATCTCTTTTGACGAAGGCCAGCTCATTTTTTTTTCGGCACTCGACGGTCGGATTTACGGCGCGGTCTTCTCGGGCCGGGGCCACATCCTCACTCTTCCCCGCGACATCGTTGAAAAACAGCAACTCGCGCGATTCCTGGGAGCTCCCATCCTCGACCAGGACTTTGCCGGTGCTTATATCCGCTTTACCGATTCCACTGCCGATGATCTGTTGCGCGAACTCCACTCTGCCGCCCTCACTCCGCAACCTCTGCCGGGAGCACTCGCTCCCTGGGCGCCTGTTCTCTCCCGCCTCAACTCCACGCATTCGCTGCGTATCTTGTTCGAAACCCTGATCGCTACTCCCCACCCGTACTTCTACGCCAGCCTCGACGGCATCGCCACCGGGCCCTTCGACGTTTTGCTTGATTCCATGCGCTTCGAGCCCTTTCTGCTCGGGCAAGGGCACGCCTCCGCCGGCGCCACAACTTACGATGTATGGGCTTCGTACGTCCCCCCTGATACCGTCCCAGCCAAAGTGGATTTTCACGCTGTGCGCTATTCCATCGACACATCCATACTCGCCGACCACTCTCTCGACGCCACCACCTCGGTTGTCATCCACGCTGACAATGCCGGCGATCGCCTGCTGACGTTCTCCCTTTCGCGTTCGCTTGGCGTCGACTCCGTTACCGAAGCCGGCGGCCAGTCACTTGAATTCTTCCAGAATCAGGGCTTGACCCCCCAGCAACGCAGTGTCAGCGGCAACGATTACCTTTCCGTCGTGCTTCCCGAGCCTCCTCGCCCCGGCACGGATTTTTCCCTGCGCTTCCACTACCGCGGCAGCATCATCGACGACGCTGGAAACGACGTGCTCTTCGTCAGCGCCCGCGAGAGCTGGTACCCGCATCTGGGGGATGCCGCCGATTTTTCCACCTATGCCCTGTCCATGCGCTGGCCAAAAAAACTGCGGCTTATCGCCACCGGCGAAAAAATAGACGAGCGCGAAGACGGCGACTTTCGCGTCGGCCACTGGCAAACCGCAAAACCCGTCGCCGTCGCCGGTTTCAATCTCGGCGAATACGCCTCCACTACCCTAACCACGCCCGACTATTCCATCGACGTTTACGCCAATCACCAGGTTGAACAGGAATTGGCCCGGCGTCTGGAATCCGCCGCTGTTCCGGAGCCCCCCAATCATTCCCACGCGGGAGGGCAGCCGCCGTTTCTCACCCACGATCTTGAGCCCTTGCCGCCCAATCCCGCCGCGGTACTCAAACAACTCGGAAAACAAATCGACGCTTCCATCCGCTTTTACGAATCCTATAGCGGCCCGTTCCCTTTCCACACTCTCAGCGTCTCCCAGATTCCAGGAACGTTTGGCCAGGGCTGGCCAGGACTGCTCTATCTTTCTACCTTTTCCTTTCTCTCCGCCGATGCGCAGCGCCGCGCCGGCTTGTCAGGTAGCAGCCAGGAGCATTTCAGTGAAATTGTTCCGTTCCACGAAGTAGCGCATCAGTGGTGGGGCAATCTGGTGGCCTGGTCCAATTATCGCGATCAGTGGATCGACGAGGCCATCGCCAATTATCTCGCTCTGCTTTTCGCCGACACCCGCAAAAATCCCGATCACACTCTGCGCGTGTGGTTGCAGCGTTATCGCCTGCAATTGGTCGAAAAATCTCCTCATGCCGACGAACCGGCCGGGCAAATCGGCGCGCTTACTCTGGGTACTCGTCTCAATTCCTCAAAATCGCCCAACGCCTACGAAGATGTGATTTACGCCAAAGGCTCCTGGGTCATCCACATGCTCCGTGAAATGCTGCGCCAGCCCGGCCCCAATCCGGATGCTCGCTTCCACACCTTGCTGCACACCCTGGTCACCAAATACGCATACCGCTCTCTTTCCACCCAGGATTTGCGCCGCGAAGTCGAAGCGGTCATGACTCCCGCTATGGATCTCGAGGGCGGAAAATCGATGGAGTGGTTTTTTGAACAATGGGTAAAGGGAACCGGCATCCCTCACTACCGCGTGGAGTTTTCCGTTCACCCAGGCGATTCCGGCTACGTGACACGCGGAAAATTATTTCAAACCGGCGTGCCAGCTTCGTTCATCGTCCGCGTCCCGCTCTACGCCGCCGGCTCCGCAGGCCACTCCGTGCTCCTCGGCACAGTAGTCGCAGCCGGCCCCGAAACGCCGTTCCACTTTTCCTCCGCCGCTCCCGTCCACAAGCTCCTAATCGACCCCCAAATGACCATTCTCTGCACCACCGAATAACCGCCTTGAGGAGTTTCTGCTGGATGTACTTTTCTAGCCGAATTCTTTCTTCTGTTCGGTCTGTCGCGCAAGCCGCCTCGGTTCTCATCCAATCCTGGCAAACAAACGCCGCCCACACCCTCATTTCTTCGGCATCACCATCAACTGCTTCTCCAGCAACGGACTCTCCACGTTCAACTCCGCCTTCCCATCCTCGTCCAACGTATACGCATAACCGAGCGCATCCACCGGTACCCCATGCAGTAATCCCGCCTGCACTAACTCGCCAATATTCTTCGGCCGCCGTCCAACCCGCCTTTGATATTCATCACTCAACGCATCGATCTGCTTGCAATCCTTCACCGCGCGCAGCAATTGCAAGTGCGTCAACGCGTTCTGCTTTACCGCCGCGTCCTTAGTGGTGTTGTATATGTCCTGCCACAGAAACAGCGAAGTCTCCGGTGACTCTCCTTCTGACGCAATCTTCGCAGCCATCACTTTCATCCACACAAACGCGTCCGGATTCTTGCTGCCTTCCAGAAACGCCGCAGCCGCCTTGGGATAATCCTTGGCGTCGAAGTAATACACGAATCCCAGGTCGTAATATAAGCGCCACTCATTTGGATTCGCCCGAATCCCGCGCTCCACCAGCTGCACCGCCAGATCCGGCCGCCCCGCCCCGCGCGGCGGAGCGTCGCTCAAAAATGTGCCTCCAAAGTGGTAAGCAGGCATCAGGCTCGGATCCAGCGTGGTACTCACATCCAGCAGCGGCCACAGCAGCCGCAAATCCGGATCATGCCCCGCATGCTTGTTGCCGAAGTATTGCGCCACGCGTGTCCAGTAAATATCCGCTACCAGCGGCGCGTATTCCAGGCTCAGCGCCTTCACCAGTTTGCTGGAGCGCAAAATCACCTGATCATCTTCGATTTGTACCGCCGCCTGCTGCGCATCGATGTATTTCTGCAGCCGCCACACGCCCGCGAAACCCAGCGGCACCACTAGCGCCAGTGAAAGATAGCGAGCCGCGGAATTCATTTCAGGTTACGCCGCGAAAAAACCGCCGCCGCCACGATCAGCACAATCGCGCAGTACAGCGCGGCATACACAGTGTTTTCCGCGATCAGCGCGCTGGGAATGGCTCGCCCGTGCGCCGCCGCTCCCATCACGTCAAAGTTTTCAAAGTTTGGCAACAGGTAGGACAGCCATCGCAGCATCGCCGCCGGCCCCGGACCGATTCCCTCGGCCTGCAAGCCGCGCAATTCATGCACGAACAATCCCGCCACATACAAACCGGCGGTGAACAGAATCGCCAGCAGCGGCGTGGTGAAGCACGAAAACAACATCGCCAGCGCCACCACCAGCGCCAGTTTCAATAAAACAAAATACACCGCCACCAGCACCGCTATATCCGCGTGGCCCAGCGAATGCTTCACATAGTATAGCGCCAGAAACAACGCCGCAGCCATGGCCGCGGTGTTTACCGTCAGCGTGAAAACCAGCCCCGCGAACTTTCCCGACAGAAATTCCCAGCGCCGCAACGGCTTGGCCAACAAGGCATACAGCGTGCGCTTGTCCATCTCTTTCGAGACCAGCCCGACCCCAATGAATACCGCGATCAGTAATCCGATAATGGAGATGGCGCTCAATCCCAGCGTTACGATCACAATCTGTTCGATGTCGATGGAGATCTGCCCCACCAGGATGGCCGCCGCCATCATCACCAGCGCGAAAAACACCAGGTTGTACAGCACCCGGTCGCGCACCGCTTCACGAAACGTGTTCACCGCCACCGCTCCGATGCGCGTCACTTTTCGCTCGCTTCCACGGCCGCCGCTTGCGTTCGCTCGGCCTCCACCACTTGCATGAAATATTCTTCCAGCGAAGGTTTCACCTGCGCGACCGACAATATTTTCGCGTTGGCGGCCCGCAATTGTTCGATCGCTGGATACAGCCCGCTCTCCTCAACCTGCAAGCGGTAGCGGTCGCCCGTCCGCGTCGCCTTCGCCACCAGCGCGCTCTGGTTTTCACCCTCCCCGGCCAGCTCGAATAAAATTTCCATCCCGCTTGTTTTAACTCCTACGATTTCGCTCGGCGCGCCCACGCCCTGCAATTTCCCTCCGGCAATCACGCCCACGCGGTCGCACAGCATCTCCGCATCCGACAGAATGTGTGTTGAAAACAAAACCGTTTTCCCCTGTTTTTTCAGCTCCAGAATAATGTCGCGCACCTCGCGGCGTCCCACCGGATCGAGTCCC
>JBBSFG010000215.1:0-7034 GCA_038238965.1 Candidatus Acidiferrales bacterium
TACCCTGACGCGGTCGCAGTCGAGCCTGGAAGAAATCGTGCACGCGCGCACGGTTCAGTTGCGACAACTTTCTTCCCGGTTGATGGCTTTGCAAGACGAGGAACGCCGGCGCATTGCGAGGGAATTGCATGACAGCGTGGGACAATACCTGGCAGGCATACAGATGAATCTGCATGCGCTGCAGCGCGAGAATATGAATGCTCCGGAAGCCCAGCAGGTGCGCGTTAAAGACATGCTGTCCATGACGCGGCTATGCTTGGCCGAAATTCGAACGATATCGTACCTGTTACACCCGCCGCTGCTGGAAGAGATAGGGCTGGCATCGGCGATATCGTGGTACGTGGATGGATTCTCGGAAAGAAGCGGCATCAAGGTGCAGCTGGAAATTCCCAAGTCGATCGGGCGCTTTCCGGAAGAAATGGAAAATGGCCTCTTCCGGGTAGTGCAGCAAAGCCTGTCAAATATCCACCGGCACTCCGGAAGCCAGGTGGCGAAGATCCGGATTCGCGTGGCTGAGGGCCGCTTGTCAGCAGAGATATGCGACGAAGGACGCGGAATCCCGGCAGAAATATTGAAGGGTTTTGACGATGGCACGCGGCTGGTGGGAGTTGGGATGGCCGGCATGCGGGAGCGCATTCGAGACTTGGGCGGGCTGTTCAGTGTCCGGTCGGGCGCAAATGGAACTACCATAGAGGTGCGGCTGCCGCTTCCCCGAAATGCGAAGGCCAAGCAATCCGAGTTAGCCGTAAGAATCCTGCCTGTCGCGTCGTAAGGAAGACGAGATGAAGGAATGCACTCATCTGGATAAAATCAATCCCAAGGTTCCCAAGGCCAGCGCGCGGACGAGCGGCTGCGAAGAATGCCTGAAGATGGGAGATACCTGGGTGCACCTGCGAGAATGCCTGGAGTGCGGGCACGTAGGATGCTGTGACAGTTCGAAGAACAAGCACGCCACGAAACACTTTCACAAGACGGCGCACCCGATCATGACATCGATCGAGCCGGGCGAGAGCTGGGGATGGTGCTACGTGGATGAGATGGAGTTGGAGTTTTAACGCTGCGAAGCTGAGTTGGTCCACGTGACTTGCGGTCCTACTGTGCGTGGCTTGCGCGATCCATCGAAGAGAGGGTTCTCGACTGCCCAGCGCGGCTCGTTCGCCCTTCGGCAGCTCAGGGTAAACACGAGCGAACGAGAAAGATAAGGCCGCGCCGCTCCGCCCGCCCCGGCAACCTCAAGATGACCGGCCTGGGTTATTCGGCTGAGATGTTGCCAAGATCGAACGGTCAGGGATTGCGGCGATCAGCTTACGTGTGAGTGTTGTTGAACAACGTACGCCGCGGGCGTTGCTGCTAGCGAGCAGCACGGCATTTTTTTCTTTAGTCGATTAACCCCAAAAAACTAAGATTTGTTGGGCGGCGGTTTACTGCGTGTTTCTGCCGATGCCGGTGACGCGGGTACCGTCGAATTTGGTGAAAGAAAAGCCAGCGAAGGGCTCGTTCCAGCAGTGAGCCATGTCTTTAAGCATGGCGATGGCAACGGACTCGCCAAGAGCGACGGAGTCGGAGTAATCGTAACGCCA
Source organism: Candidatus Acidiferrales bacterium (assembly GCA_038238965.1). Taxonomy (GTDB): domain Bacteria; phylum Acidobacteriota; class Terriglobia; order Acidiferrales; family UBA7541; genus Acidiferrum. The sequence continues at coordinate 1,581 of JBBSFG010000215.1, forward strand.
GTGAACAGCGGCATGGTTGCGGCCGATGGCGATGTTGGCGGCGAGTTTGTTCATTTCGCCGCCGATGGTCATGTGATCGGCGTCGGAACCAGCATAGGGGACGAGCGAGAAACCGTCTTCGCTGGATTGCAAAACCTGCAAGCCGGGAACGGCTGAAATGGGAGCAAGGTCGTCGAACCAGGCTTTCACGATGGTGGAGCAGGCTCCCGCGACGGTGCCGTGGCCTTGCCCGTACGAGGGATGCTGCGGGCAACCTTCGGGGAAGGCATGGGGCATGAAATACGTGCCGAACTTTGCGAAGGTTCGTGAAAGCGCTTCGGAATTCAAAATGTCGGAGTGAACCGGGTAATTGGCCTGATGTGTTTTTGTCATATGCACCAGTCCACCGTAGGCCTCGGGGCGCAGGTGGCGGTGCACGAACCACTTCATATACCAGACGGCTTTCAAGGCGCGCTGGGAAACCTCCGCGACCAATGTTTTGAGATGCGGGGAACCGAACGTGCCGAAGCCGAGCTGCGTTCTGGAAGCGGTGTACGGGTGGTTCTTGTCCAGCGGCGCGCCGCGATCGATAAGAATCAGGCAAGCATTGAAATAGGCTTCGAATAACACATCGATGTGCACGTAAGCGCCGAGCCCGCGGCCGTTGCGCATGTGTTGCGGATTGGGATCGATTTGATTTCCTGCGGCCGGAGGCAGACCGTTCTGCACGGCCAACCAGGAAGCCTGGTCGGTCATGTAATCGAGATTGGGAAGGTAGGTGGTGAAGAGCTGGTCGATGGCGATCGCGCCATAGCTGAAGGGCTGCAAGAGAAATTGAGAGATGTAGGGACCGGCGAGATCGCCAGGAGTGAACCCGCGAAATAAATTTTGCGGTGTGACCGGCTTTGGGCCATGAAAGGACTGCAGCGCATTGAGCTCCTGAATGGCGGTCTGCGTGAGTGGCTCATTGCCGTACTCGGTGAAATTGACGTCCCTACATAAAGCCATCCAGTAATTTTCGACCGCGGAGCCGGCGATTTCGCGGCTGGCGACGGAGGGCGGGGTGCCGATGGCGAGGGCATGAGAGTCGGCGCCTTCGAGATCGAACGCCAGGCCGGCCTGCGGATCGACGAGCAAGCTGGTGCCACCCATGATGATTTGATCGAACATGCGCGGATCGCCGGTGTTCACGGCGCGCAGCAGGCTGTTGTAGGAAGCGGTCTCCACTTCTCCAATGGGGCTGTGAACCAGGCCCTTGGAGAAGTTGCCGATACGATTCTGGAAGCGCGTCTCATCTCCGTTGGTCACTTCGTTGGGGACGCGAACGTTGAGCTCGGACTGGGCGGCATTAACGCGCGTAGCGAAACATTTCAAGGCGCGCGCGCGGGCTGTGGCGCTGCCGCCAAAATCGGACGACACCGATGGTTGAGCGGCGCTCTGCTGTCCGGCGGCAGCCGATGCCAACGGACCGGCGGCGACGGCAGCCGAGGCGATGGTTGCGGCAGTGGCTCCGCCGACCTGAGCGAGGAAGGCGCGGCGAGACGATCCGCTGGTGCGGTGCTGCGGAGCGGAAACATCTGGTGTTGATTTGCTTGCCGAGCTGCTGCCGGGCGACATAGGTATCCTTTCAGTCCTTTCACTCATTGCCGGTATCTCCTTTCTCGCTTGCTTCAGAGTGGTGACCTCCGAACAGGTGTTCCTACACAACTCAACTAGAGCGATCTGAGAAAGAGATAGACCAACTGCTTCTGGGCGGGGGTCAGACGGCGGTAACGCTGGGCTTCGTCGGAGGCCTCGTGGTCGTGCCGTTGAATGGCATCTTCCACGGTGGCTACCGAACCATCATGTAGTAATTGCGTGCGGGTGCGAAGCCCCCATAGCGGAGCGGTGCGTATTTTGTAAGCAGTGTCGGCGGGTCCATTCTGCTGAATGCCGTCGCCGGTGCCAATATCGTGCAGCAGAAAATCGCCGAAGGGATGAAATTGTTTTCCGCCGAGCGCGGCGGGAACGACGTATAAACCGCCGTGAATGCTTGTGCCTGCGGCGGCGGTGACCAGCGTGCCGACATGACAAGTGGCGCAGCCGATGGCTTCAAAAATTGCCTGACCCTGATTGACCTGCGCGGTGATGGGACCACGGGGCGGAACCTTGGTGGCGCGCATGAAGGCGGCGAGAGATCCGAGGTCGCGATCGACGTCATTGGGATGCGGCACGCCGGGAGGCTCGCAAACGGTGGTGAGCTCGTCGGGGAAAAGTTCGTTGGTGATGCCCATCTCGTTGAAGTAGGCGTCGCCGGCAAAGCTGAGGAGGCTGGCGTGCTGCGTTTTCCAGCCGAAGCGGCCGACTTCATTGGTGGTGGGGGATTCGAGGACGGGCACCATGACGGCTTCGGCGTGATTTTGTTTTGCGAGGGCGACGAATGTGGAGTCGGGCACGGCTTCGACGAAGCCGTCGCCGAGAACGCTGAGAGAGATGCGACCACTGCGCGTATTGTCCCCGGTGGTGGAGTGGGCTTCGGCGTCGGGGCAGATGGCGCGTTGATTGATGAGCGAGCGATCAGGAATGACGTCACCGTTAGTGAGCACGGCGGCGGCGGCAGTGAATGTTGAAGAGCTGCCATTGGTGTCGCGGCGGCGACGGAAATCGTGAAAATAGTTGTCGCCGGAATGTTCGCCGCGTGCGGTATGACCGGCGCGCAAGACTTGCGCCTGGGCGGCTCCGCCGACGGCCATGTTCTGATGGCACTCGGCGCAGGAAATGCCGTTGTACATGGGGCCGAGACCTTTTTCGGGAGTGTCGATTTCGGAGAAGACGCCGGCGGCGGTGTCCATGTCGGTTTGCGACAGGGCGCCATTGGTCTGGTTGTCAAATCCAGCGGGAGCTTCGGAAACGGATTGAGCTGCCACATACATGCCGATCGCGGAGAACGTAAATGAAGCGAGTACCATTAATTTTAAAATTGCGTGTCGCATCAGGGGCTCCTTACAACCAGAAAAGGCAGCGAACGAGGAACGAGACTCGCGGCGTCGCGACTTTTCTAAGGTGTTGCAGGTGAACTCGGGGGGACCAGGTGTCCGAGGGCGCCGATTCCGTATCAAGTGCGGGGAAGCGGCGTCAAATTGTGGAGCAGCTTATGATTACAATGACAAAGTTGCTACTGGTCTGAAGTACAGACTTGGGTCAGTACTAATGGGAAAGGCTGAGTCCTAAGTGTGGAAGCAAAGTTGCTGAACGTTGCCGAGGGGCGGCGCCGAAACGCTGTGCGAGAACGGATGGCGGAGTTGGAGAAAATAATGGCGACGAATGACTTTACAATTCGAGAAACGCGAGCGGAGCAGAGAAATAGTTTGCCGCGCGCGGCAGGATTGGCGCAGAAGAGTGCGTGCGCGCTGGCGATTTGGGTGTTTGCGTTGGCGGGCGGAGCGAGCGCGCAGGATGGGGGTAAACCTCAAGACTGGGGTAAACCAGTGTGGAGCGATGAATTTAATTCCAGCGTGGCGGGCGCGCCGCCGGATGCGAGCAACTGGACGTATGAGGTTGGCGGGAATGGATGGGGAAATCACGAACTGGAAATTTATTGCGCGAACCGAACTGCCGGTGTCTCTGAGAAGCCGCCATCTGTTGCACCGCCTGCAGCCTGCAGTGTGGAACAGCCGAACGCGTTTTTGGATGGACAGGGACACTTGATTATTCGTGCGACGAGAGTGAGCGCGGAACCTGCTCCAAGGGGCACGTGGACCTCGGCGCGAATGAAGAGCGTGGGGTTGCGGGAAATTCAATATGGACGGATGGAGTCGTGTATTCGCCTGCCGGTGGGACAGGGATTATGGCCTGCATTCTGGATGATGGGGACGCAGGCGATATGGCCTGCGGGCGGCGAGATCGACATCATGGAAAATATTCCGGCGACGGGCGGATCGGCAAGCGGGCTGGGCCCTACAAAAGTAGAAGCGACGATTCACGGGCCAAGCAGTTCGCCGCGGGGACATTTCAGTTTGACGCAAGTCTTTGCCCTTCCGGTCGGGCAGCAAGTGGATGACACCACGCCGGCTTGCCATATTTATGGAGCGATCTGGTCGCCTTTTATGATCCAAATGTATGTGGACGATTGGCGGAATCCGTATTTTATTCGCACGGCCGCGGATGTGCCCGCTGAGGGACGCTGGGTGTTTAATGCGCCGTTTTATTTTCTGTTGAACCTGGCGGTGGGCGGGGAGTGGCCGGGGCCGCCGGACGCGGCGACACCGAGTCCCGCGGAAATGGAGGTGGATTATGTGCGGGTGTACAAAGCGAGCTGCGTGGAAGCGCCGATGATGCGCGCTGCGCCGCTAACGCTTGCGGACGGGATGGCGAGTGCGACGGTGCAGATGACCTCGCGCAGTGGCGGGGGCTTTGTCTATCTGGCTTGTGCGACGGAGAGTGCGGTTTCCGCATGTTCGGTGGATACCGGGAACGCGCTGAATGCGTCGGTGGCGGACTTCAGCGTGGGCGAAACGCAGGCTGCGACGGTTACGGTGAGACCTGCGGGCGGGCGCGTGACAATCACCGCGTATAGCGTGAGCGGCGAGCAGTCCAGTGTGGTGATCCCCATGGCGGCGATGCCCGCGACGAATTGAAAGGCGCCGCGAGAACATGCAAGCAGGAGTGAGGTTAATTCATAGAGGGAGTGAGCGAGTTCATGAATTCGGTGACCACCTTGTCGAAATGCTCGGTGTCGTCAATGAACAAGGCGTGGCCGACGTTTTTGAAAACTTCGACGCGGGCTTTGGGAAGAGTGGATTGGAGCAACTTGGCCTGCGATTCAAGCTGCGGCTGACAGATGTAGAGAACGGGTTTGTCGAGCTTGGCAAGCACGGGGCCGAAATCGCCGTGGCTGAGCACGTTGTACATTTCGACGACGGCGGTGTTGGTGGGAGTTTTGAGCGAGGCGTCTTTAACGCGCTGGATGTACTCGTCGGATTGTTTGGTGGCGTACATGCCGCGCACAAAGGCGTCGGTAAATTTGGGACGGTCGGCTTGAAAACTCTTGAGCATGCCGGCCATACCTTTTTGCATTTGCGGCGCGCTGAAATCAAGGAAGCCGTCGACCAGAATTATTCCGCGCAAATTGGTGGTGCCGAACCGGTCGGCGAAGGCAAGGACATCCGGTACGCCATTGGACCAGCCGAGGAGAACGGTGCTGGTCAGCTTCAGGTGCTGCAGCAGTTCGTTGATATCGCGGGCGTGGCGCTCCGGGTAATTCCCTTCCGGCGTTTTCTCGGAGTCTCCTTGAGAGCGAGGGTCGAGAGCGATGATGCGGAAACTTTTGGAAAGGTCGTTGATTTGCGGTTCGAAGATGTCCGCGGGCATGGTCCACCCGGGGACGAGCACGATGGCGGGCGACTGCTCGGAGCCGGCGTCGAAATAGTGCAGGGTGACTTCGTCAGAGGTGCGGAACGAGGCGCTTTTGGCGTGGACCTCGGCGTTTACGGGTAA
>JBBSFG010000216.1:0-7011 GCA_038238965.1 Candidatus Acidiferrales bacterium
GAAATTGTTTCATTCATAGCGAAGAGCCGTCAATGGATCGACACGGACAGCGCGGCGCGCGGGAAGATAGGATGCCAACGTCGCAACCGCCGCAAGAATCAACGGCAAACCGATAAAGGCAAAAGGGTCGGCGGCAGATACACCGAAAAGCAGGCTCGAAAGCGCGCGCGCCAGCCCGAAGGCCAGTGGAAGCCCGATGGCAATGCCGATGCCTGTCAGCAGCATGCCATTGCCGATGACCAGGCGATGAATCGCGGCGCCCGTGGCGCCCATGGCCATGCGTATGCCCATCTCGTGAGTGCGTTCGCTGACCGAGTAAGACATCACGCCATAAACGCCGACGGAAGCCAGCACCAGCGCGATGATACCGATGGCCGCCATCATTGCCGCCACATACGCGATCCCCACGATGGATTCGTTGATAACCACCTCGAGCGATTTCACTTCATAGATAGGCAGCTCGCTATCGATTCCGGAAAGCTTGGAACGCACCGCGGAAACAAAGGCCTTGGGATCACCGCCGGTGCGAAGGACCACCGTGGTGTAGTGTGGCGGATTCTGGCGGAATGGCCGGTACAGTGTAGGTATGTCGTCTTTCTGGATCCAGTTGTAATGCACATCGTCTACGACTCCGACGACGGTCAGCCAGGGATTGGAGTCGTCAACTCCCACGCGCACTTTTTTACCCAGAGGATTTTCGTCCGGGAAATATCGTCTGGCCAGACTGGCGCTGATCACCGCAACCGGTGGAGCTTTATCCCCATCGGAATCGGCCAATACTCGGCCATCACGTAGGCCAATATTCATTAGAGCGAAGTAGTTGGGGCTGATGGTCTCCATAATAGCGTTGCGGGCTTCTTCACGCTTTTCTAACGGTCGATTCTCGATAGAGAAACGGTCTCCACTTGTGCCTCCGCCGTTTGAATAGGGCACCGCGGTAGCCATGGCTGCGGCTTCGATGTGGGGGATTGTGGCGAGGCTGGCCAGCAGTCGCTCATGAAAACCAGCGCGGGCGGATCCTTGTGGGTACTGTAGGTCGGGCAAATCGAGATTCAGGGTCAGCAAGGTTTCCGGGTGATAACGCTGATTGACACTCAGCAGCGCGTGAAAGCCCTTCACCAGCAGTCCCGCGCCAACCAACAAGATCAAAGATAAGGCCACCTCGGCAATTACCAGCGCGCCGCGCAGGCGGTGGCGAGCTCGACCCGACGATGCGCCACGACCGCTTTCTTTCAGAGTCTCGGAAATGTTGGAACGGGAACTCATCAGCGAGGGCGCGATGCCGGAAATAATTCCGCTAGCCAGCGCGATCACGAAGGTAAACAGGAAAGCGCCAAGATCGAGGTGAATGGTCTTCCATCCGGCCACATACCGCGCAATGTCCGGAGGCATGTGCGAAAGAATCACCGTAAGCATCCACTGCGCCAGGCAAATGCCGATCACCGCGCCGAAAAGCGACAATAATACGCTTTCGATCAATAACTGCCGGACGATGCGAGCGCGGCTCGCGCCCATCGCGGCACGAACAGCCAACTCTTTTTGTCGGCCGGAGACGCGCGCGAATTGAACGTTGGCAACATCCGCGCACGCGATGAGCAGGACGAACGCTACGGCCCCCAGCAGAAGCAGCGTGTATTGACGGTTCAGATCACCAGCCGCGTATTCACCCAAGGGCATCACGCGAAGCTGAAAATTCTTATAGGAATCAGGATATGCGTCAGCTTGATGGCGGGCGATGGTGAGCATTTCCGCTTTGGCTTGTGCGACGGAAACTTTCGGTTTCAAGCGGCCGAGCACCCACAGTTGGCGATTGTCACGGTCGACCCGCTGCCTGGCATCGAAAGCCATCGGCAACCACGCTTCCGCGCTCATGGGATAGTCGAAACCCTTGGCCATCACACCGACGATCGTGAAGGGCTTGCCGTCGACCTTCACGATTTTTCCGAGGATGTTCGGATCGGAAGCATAACGGCGCTCCCAAAGGCCGTAACTAAGAATCAATTCCTGATTTCTTCCGGGTTGATCTTCTTCCGCGAGGAAACTGCGTCCGATCTGAGGTTGAACACCCAGAACAGAAAAAAAATTGGGTGTGATCAGAAAATCCTGGATTTTTTGCGGCGTGCCATCGCCGGTGAAATTCACTCCGTCCCAGCGATAAGCTCCGACCTGCTCGAAGGATTTGGCCTGCCCTTGCCAGTCCAGGTATGTAGCGGGCGCAACTGGGGTGTCCTCCACACTGCGGTGCGGTTGTGAGTCCACCATCGCCACGATGCGGTTAACATCTTCAAGAGGGACGGGATGCAGCAGGAAAGCCTCGGCCATGCTGAAGATGGCGGTGTTGGCTCCGATTCCCAGCGCCAGCGCGCCCGCGCACACAAAGGTTGCGAAGCGATGCTTCCAGAGCATACGTAGGGCGTAACGAACATCCTGACGGATGGTATCCATTGCGTGTAACCTCGGTTACGAAAAAGCTTGTCGATCGATAACTGCTGCTTACGCGCTTACGCCGACTTCCCTGGTTTCATCGACGATGCGGCCGTCAAAGAGGTGAATATTGCGCTCGGCAAAGTGGGCGTAGCGTTCGTCGTGGGTCACCATGCAAATCGTCGCGCCATTGCGGTGAAGGTCGCGCAGAAGCTCCATGACGGCTTCGCCGTTCTTGGAGTCGAGGTTTCCGGTGGGCTCATCGGCCATCAGGATTAGCGGGTCGCCCACCAGGGCGCGGGCAACCGCAACGCGCTGCTGCTGACCTCCGGAGAGTTGAGAAGGGTAATGGCGCAGCCGGTGAGCCATGCCGACACGCTCCAGGGCGTGCTGGACCTTTTGCTTGCGCTCTGCAGCGCCGGTGCCACGATAGGTCAGCGGCAGTTCGACGTTTTCATAGACGGTCAGGTCGCCGATGAGATTGAACGCTTGAAAGATGAAGCCGATTTCCCGGTTGCGAATGCGGGTGCGTTCGCTGATGGTCAGCTTCGAAACCGGCTGGCCATTGAGCCAGTAGTGTCCGTCGGTGGGCGAATCCAGCAAGCCTAGAATGGAAAGCAGGGTCGATTTGCCGCAACCCGAGGGCCCGGCTATCGAGATGTACTGTCCTTTCAGGATTTCGAGATGGATCTCCGACAGGGCGTGAGTTTCGACCTCGTCGGTGTAGAAGACTTTTTTGACGCCTTCCATCTTGATGAGAGTGCCATTCGACTCAGTCATTTCCTCTCCTTAAATCACACTACTGATACGAATCAGGGGCAAATTAGTTCCGCTGCTATTCGTAACGCAACGCGATGATCGGATCCACCCGGGTGGCGCGGCGGACCGGTACCAGACAGGCCGCAGCCGCGATCAACGAGACAACCGTAAGAGCGAGCAAATAGATGCCGGCATTGTTGGCATGAACGCCGAACAGCAGCGATTCACTGAGACGCGCGAATGCGTATGCGGCAGGCAAGCCAATCGCGGCGCCCGCTATCACCATGAAGCCGACTTCCTTAACAATAAGTGCGCGAACTTCGCGCGTGGCGGCGCCGAGCGCGATGCGGATGCCAATTTCGCGGGTACGCTGAATCACCAGGTAGCTCAGCACGCCATAGATCCCCAGCGCCGCCAGCAGCCCCGCCAGCATGCCGAAACCGGCTGACATGGCGGCAATCAGGCGTTCGGCTAGCAAGTCTTCATCGACTATACGATTAAAGGTCTTCACGTCATACACCGGCAGGTTGGAATCGATAGAGCGAACCCCATCTCGAATTTCACTTGCCAGGAGCAGGGGATCCTGTTGCGTGCGGACGTAGAAAGACATGCCAAAGAGTAGATCGCGCTGAGAGTACGGGACAAAAATGAAGGGGACGAGTTCGCTGCGCACGTGATCCTGCTTGTCGTTCTTCACGATGCCCACGATGAGGATGTCGGGCGTGACTTTTCCCCCGCCGAACGCAGCGTGCATGCCGATGGGGTCACGCTGCCCAAAATATTTTTTGGCCAGGGCTTCGTTAATCACGGCGACTTTGGGGGCGCCGGTGCTATCGCCGGCATTGAACTCGCGTCCGGCGACCAGCGGTATACCCAGTGTGGAGAAATAACCGGGGCTCACGGCGTCCGTTTGCACGTGATTTACTTCGTCAGGGATTTTCTCGCCGCCTTCGACGGTGATGTTGCCGCCCATGTCGGTGCCGGTGAGAATTGGCAACTCGGAGGAGGCTACGGCGCGCACGCCCGGCAGCGCAGCAAAGCGCTCGCGCATTTGATCGATAAGCGTGACGCTGCGGCGCAAGTCATAGCCATTCAAGGACGGAGCGACGGAAAAAGCGATGACGTGATCGGGATTGAGGCCAATATTTTGCGTGCGCAGATTCCATAGGGTGCGGGTGAAGAGACAAGCTCCGGCCAGCAGCAAAACGGTGAACGCCACTTGTCCGGCCACCAGCAGTTTGCGAAAACGCACGTGAGACATCGCTACCGAGCCGGTGGAGCCCTGATCTTTTAAAGTTTGCGTGATGCTCGCACGGGTCACGCGCCAGGCCGGAATTAGCCCGAAGGCGATGCCGGACAGCAGCGTCGCGCCGACGGCAAACGCCAGGACGGTGCCGTCGAGATGCGCGGACAGTCCTGAGATGCCTGTCGAAACGATCTCCGGCGTAAGCAGATTCATGAGCCACAGGCCGATGACCAGACCAAGGCCCCCGCCGGCCAGCGCGCACAGCATACTTTCGATCAGCAATTGGCGCATCATGCGGAATCGGCCGGCGCCCATGGCGCTGCGTATGGCGAATTCACGCTGGCGTGCCGCACCTTGCGCTAGCAGCAAGTTAGCGACGTTGGTGCAGGCGATGAGTAGAACCAGGGCGACCAGCGTGAATAATGCCAGCAGCGCGGGGCGTGTGTCGTGTTGCACCGTGGGACGCCCGCTGCCGCCCGCAATGGCCAGGATTTTCTTGTCCAGGTAGAGTCCGCGCTTCCGCGCGTCAAAATTCTTGATGGTGGCGAGCTGCTGTTCAAGCAGCGGTCGGTATGCAGCCGTCAGGCCGGCTTCGAGCTGCTCATTCGAAACCCCGTGCTTGCGCCGGGCCAGAATGGCGAGCCAGGCATCGTTCCAATCTTCGAGGCTGCGGTGGCCCGGGATCATTTGCGCCTTCATCATCATCGGCACGAAGAACTCCGGATTCTGTCCCACCTGTATACCTGTAAAGTTTTTCTGGGCCACGCCGACGATGGTGAGTTGCGAATTATTGACCAGCAGGGTCTGGTTCAGAACGCGTGGATCGGCACCGAAATGTTGCGTCCAATAGCCATAACTCAATACCGCCACGGGATTGGCGCCGGGAGTCTTGTCATCTTCCCCGGTAAAAACGCGACCGAGAGCGGGCTGCACTCCGAGAACCTCGAAGTAATTACCGGAGACCAGTTCGCCCATGCCGCGTTCGGTTTGGCTCCGGCTCGAGATGCTGGCGTCGAAGGCGAAGCGCGCCAGCATGCCGGAGGTTACCGAGGTGTTATCGCGCAAGCCTTTGTACACGGGATACGAGAAGGACTGCGCATCGTCGCCATCGCTCCACACGTGGCCCTCTTTTTCACCGGGCGAGCGCAGCACGACCAATTCTTCGGGGTGCTTCACGGGCAGCTGCCGCAATAGGATTTGATTGGTAAGAGAAAAGATGGCCGTATTGGCGCCAATGCCCAGAGCCAGGGTAAGAATGGCGATGGCCGCAAAGCCCGGGTTTTTCGCCAGCATGCGCAGGCCGTAGCGGAGATCTTGCCAAAACGTCTGCATCAGCGATTCTCCCGATGGGCAAACATATGCGCGGTCACTTCAATCGAATGCGATCGAAATTATCCCAGGCGGACATGTCGGACAGGATCACTTTGTCTCCGACTTTCAAGCCCTGGAGAATCTCAATGGTATTCACCGAACTACGCCCCAGCTTTACATTGACGCGCGTGGCCTCGCTTCCGTCTTCATCTAATTTGAAAATTCCCACGGTGCTGTCGGATTGCCCGTGGACGGGTCTGCCGACGTACAGCACGTCTTTCAGGTTCTCGATCTCGATAGTGCCGTCGACGCTCAGGTCGGGACGCGCACCCTGCGGTAATGCCTGGTCCATAACGACATCCACGGTTACTGTGCCGTTCTGTACGGAAGGATCGATGCGCGAAACGTGCCCGGCCACGATGCCATTGCGTGTGTCGATGGTGGCTTTTTGGCCGATGACGGCGTCCTTGGCTTGCGTTTCCGCGATCTTGATTTCGGCTTTCAGCTTCTTGGGATCGGCGACCCGCGCAAGGTTTGTGCCCGGTGTGACATGCTGGCCCACATCCACCGGCAGAAGCTGCAACACTCCGTCAATTCCGGCGCGCACGTGCAAGGCTTCCAGTTCGCTGCGGCGCAATTGGTACAGCGCGCGTTGCTGATCGATATGAGCGCGTTGCGCAGCCAGCCTGGCGGTTGCGGAGTCGCCGGCGATCAACGTGCGCTGATCTTCCAGTTGTACGCGAATGGCCAATTGCTCGGCTTTTACCTTCGACAGTTTCGCCGTCACGTCGGCGCCCAGTCCCTGCTCGTGGAGCTTGTCGTCCACGTCGTGTTGGAGCTTCGCTTGTTCGTAGTCGCTCCGCACCGAAGCGGCCTGAGCTTTCTGGTTAAGAAGTTCGCTCTTGACCTGCACTTTCAGGTTTTCATAGTCGGCTTCCGCGCCTTTGAGCTGGTACTCGGCGTCGAGAGCGTCCCGCTGCAGCGATGGATTACTGAGCTCGAGAATGATGCTGTCAGCCTTTACGATCGCTCCGGGGCGTAGAACGATGCGATCCACACGTGAATCGGTCTGTGCGGGAATCCACCGAATTTCTTCGGGAACTAGAGTTCCTAGGCCGTGCATCTCTCGAAGCATCGGACCGCGTTTTACTTCGTCGGTCCAAACCGTGGCGCGGTCAACCGAAGGAGCAGCCGGGCGCAAACGAGAAAGCCCGAAGCTGACTCCAGCGATGAGCAGAATGGCGACCGTGGCATACAGGATGCGGCGGATC
>JBBSFG010000217.1:0-7007 GCA_038238965.1 Candidatus Acidiferrales bacterium
CGCCGCCCTCGTTGTGATCCGCCCACAATTTTTCCAGATCGGCGGCCAACCCAGCTTGTCCGGCTGCATCCAGACGCGAAAACGCCACTTTGGTCGGCCCGAAATATTCACGGAACAGTTTCACCACCTCGGCCGCTCCAAACGGATACTTGAATTCCACATTGACCGGCGTGGCCTCTACCTTCCATCCGGCCTTCGCAAACCGCTCCCTCACTACTTCCTCTTTGCCCCACATCACCGGCGGCTCCAGATTTTCCGGCGGCGGCAGATACTTGGCATTGATCGCAAAGTTTTTCCCTACGAACCCGCTCGGCGTCCAGTTGGCCATGGCGATCAACCCGTCGGGCCGGCAAACGCGCACCAATTCCGCTACCACCAAAGCAGGTCTCGGCGCGAACATCGCTCCAAACATTGACACCACCACATCGAATCGCGCATCTCCGAACGGCAACTTCTCCGCATCGCCCTCCAGAAATTCCGCTTTCAGCCCTTCTTCCGTCGCGCGCGCGCGCGCCTGCTCCAGCAGATTCGGCGCGATATCTACGCCCACTACATTCGCTCTTCGCCGCGCCGCCGGAATCGCCAGGTTCCCCGTTCCGCATGCCACATCCAGCAAATCCACACCGCCCTTGATATGCAACCGTTCAATAAACTCACCGGCCGCCGCCGCGGTATATCTGGCAATCTGTCCAAAATCCCCCGCCATCCACGCGGCCTTCATGTGCTGCTTCATCTGCTCCATCTGCGGTGCAGGCGTTCCCATAATTGTTCTCCTTTGAAACTGAAACCTTACCATACCGTGAAGCCGTCCCACCGAAACCCCATTAGAATGCGGATTGAGATTTTCGCCGCCCGCGAGCTACCATGGCCTCAATGCGCCTGCGTTTCGTCCATCTGCTTTGCTTTGCCGGCTTTGCCTTTGCTGCCTTGGCTACGCCTGCCGCCGACGCGCCCAAATCCAGCGCCGAGATTCGCCACATCGTCCTTCACAGCCGCCATCTTGGAGCTCACGGCATTGGCTATGGCGAAAGATCGTTGGTTGAACTGTCTGGAAACATTTTGCCGGCCGATATCCCCCTGTTGATTAGCCTGCTGAGCGATCGGGGCCTTCGCACCGGCATCGAATTCGCTCTGGCTTCGCAGTGCGAACCCGCCATTCTTCCCGTTCGCGAAGCGGCCATCCAGCACAAACTTGACTTTCTCGCCGCGCAGGACGTGATGGACTTGATCGCACACTTTCGAGCTTGTTCGCCTGAAACACAAGCGCATGCCATCGCCATGCGCAGCGAACTCGACGGGTTACGCGACGCCGACTATGCAAAAACCGAGGAAGAGTCGAAGAAACGCGCCTCCGAAGACGCGCGCATCCAGGCCAACGGCTTGAAACTCCTGGACCCCAAACAGGCCGCCACCCTGTCTCGCCAGGAACGCGAAGCGGTCTACCACCGCGCCGTAAAAGCAATGGGTATCAACGAAAACGGCCCAGTCACACCACAACAAAAAAATATGCTCAATCGGATGTACCGCACCATGGTTTTAGGCGAGCCAAGTCATCCCAAACCGCAGTAGCATTCAAATTCAATAATTACCCCAGAGCCCTTCGAAAAAACGACAACATCCTATACCCCGCAACATAACTAAACGGCCGCAACTCTAGCGAGTAATGCCCGCACGCCAACTCCAAAACCCGCGGATTCGAACCATGTCGCCTCAACGAATCCAGCATCTGTTCCGTCAACTCCGGCAACATCGTAGGATCGTATTTCCCGTACACCATAAAACAATTCCGGTCCGCGCCCAGGCTCCGCTCCACATACGGCATAGGACTGATCGGCGCCCAATAATTTCGCAATTCATCCACCGTCACGTGATGCCGCAAACTTTCCCACACGTGATTTGTCGTCATTCCCTGGCTCACCACATCCGCAAAGTACGTCGAAATATGAAAAAATCCTCCCGCGCGCACCGCTTCGTCGTGCATCAGCGTGATGTATCCCACCGACGACCCAATGCTTGTTCCCAGAATTCCCAGCCGCGTATATCCCTGTTGCGTGAGCCACCGCAAACACCGCCGCGCATCCTGCACCGCCTGCTGGTTGGCCTGCAGCGTCAACCCGATATTCGGCCCGCAGATCTGATCCGCGCGCTCATGTCCCTTCACCATGCGCCGGTCGTGATACGGCATGCTCATCTTCAGCGCCGTGAACCCCATCCGCTGGATCCATTCGCAAAGTCCGCGCTGCCCGTGCCACTTGGCATTCCAGTTGGGCAGCACCAGCACGGCCGCGCCGCCTTTTTTCCCCGGGAAAAGCTGCCCATGCACAATATTATTTTCCGGCCACGCCGACTCGATCGAGCTGGGAAACGTCAACACATTCTCGCTGTCCACCCGGTACTCCGGCGGCGCCGTGGTGGCAAACCACTCATGGCTCGTTTCAATGGCGTGCTCCGCGTACTGCCGCACATACTCCCGCGGATTCGCCTCCGTCGCGCTCCCGCCAATATGCTCCAGCCCCCATTCGAACGCGCGCACTCGCCGGTTGTCATCGGTAGTCCACCGCCGGTGCTCATACCGTCGAATTTTCCGCTCAAACCATCGCATTTAATTAAATTGCATCCCGCTCGATCCTCGTCATCCTAAATAAACAATTCCGCGCTCACGCGAAAAAACTTCGCCAACTTCTTGGCTTGCATCTTGCTGATCGACCGCTTCCCATGAAACACCTCGGACGTAATTCCCTTCGACCCGAACGTCTTCCACAGATCCTTTTGCGTCAGGTTGCGCGCCTCCATCAAATGTTGCAACGTTCGTTGCGGGCTCGCCTTCCGGATCGGATAGCGCCGCTCCTCGTATTCGTCAATCAACACGGTCAGCAGTTCCGCCAGTTCCTTTTCCTCGGGCGAAGAACCCCGCCGCTCATCAAGCTGCATCAGTTCCTTCGTGAGTCGGTCGCACTCTTCATCATTGTGGATGACACGCGGCAATGTACGTCCCAGCAGCCGCCCATAAGTCCTCTCGTCCACTCCTGGCATTATCGTGCTCATTCTTTCCACTTCCCTTCGTCATATTCCGAGTGCGTCAGCAGGTACAGTTCAAATATTCTTTGCGTTTGGTAGTTCACCCTCGCGATGAGCCGGTATTTGTTGCCGGCAATATTGAATACCGTTCTGCGCCCCACAAGGTCGGCAGTACGATAAACCTGTTTCATCTCCGCAGGTGTCTTCCAGGTAGCCTTGCTCGCCACTCCGTACCATGCCTCAAGGCTCGCCCTCGAGTCCGAATGCTGTGCCCAGAACTGTACGAGGGCTCCACGTTTTATAACCCGCATTACGAGCAGGTTCTCACAATGAGAACACAGAATCAAGTCAGATCTTGTGCTTCATCGCCACCCTTTCATGAATTGAATCCCTCACCATGTTAGCCATCCGACACGCCCCACTCGCCCTTTCTTGAGGCCCCTCCGCGTCTGTGGCAAAGTCGACTGGTGGTCCTCTTCTTCTTTTTCCTTTTTGGAATCGTAATCGGCAGTTTCCTGAATGTCTGCATCTCGCGCATTCCGGACGGCCTCTCCATCGTCTCGCCCGCTTCCCGCTGCCCTCGCTGCCTCAAGCCCATCAAGCCTTACGACAACGTTCCCGTTCTGGGCTGGCTATGGCTCCGCGGAAAATGCCGCTCTTGCGGTCTGCCCATCTCCCCGATGTACCCGTTGATCGAGCTTGCCACCGGACTCCTCTTCGTCGCCTGCTACCTCAGCTTCGGCCTCACCGTTGAATCTTTCAAGTGGCTCACCTTTGTCTGCCTCATTATCGTTCTCACCATCACCGACCTTCGCGTCCGCCTGCTCCCCGACGCCATCAACGGCCCCGGCTTCCTCGCCGGCCTCGTCTTCGCCTGGTTCGCCCCTCCCGGCGACGGCACCGCCATTTTATTGAACATTCGTCTCTTCCGCGGCGCCCTCCCCGAAGGCGCGATAGGTGTTCTCGACGCGCTTCTCGGCGCGCTCTTTGGAAGCCTGTTCCTCTGGGGTGCCGCCGCGTTGTATAAAGTCGTTCGAGGCCGCGAAGGTATGGGCTTCGGCGATGTCAAAATGATGGCCATGGTTGGCGCCTTCCTGGGACTGCGCGGCTCTTTCATCACCATTCTTCTCGGCACATTACTTGGCAGCATCCTGGGACTCGCGCTCATCATCGTCCTCTACGCCATCGGCTGGAAGCGCCCCCTCGCCGAACGCGCCAGCCGCCGCGGCCTCGGAAAAATTGCCTCACTGCGTTGGGCCATCGCCAGCCAGTACCAGCTTCCGCTCGGCACCTTTCTCGGCATCGGAGCCCTTGTCGCGGTATTCGTATTTTCCTCTCCGCTCATAAATCTCGCCCCGCGCGTACCCTAAAAAAAATGACTCCCCCGCCCATCGCCGCGCTTCTCCCGCCGCCAGACGGCGCCGCCGACAATTCCCACGTCTGGCTTATCGCCGGCGCGCTCGGCATCGGACTTCTTGTCCTCGTCGTCGTCGTCCTGTTTTTCATCCAACGCTTCTTCCAGCGCACTCGCGAAGCCCACAAAGAAGCTCTCACCGTCGCGCCCAGCACCGAAAATCCTTCCTCCTTCATGGCCGCCTCCATGCAAGGCGTCATTCAAAAATTGCGCGAGCAGGAAAAAGAGCTCGAGCGCCTGCACCGCATCGAAAAAGAGCGCGCCGAACAAACCGAGCGCCTCAGCGAAGAAGTCACCCGCAACATGCCCGCCGGCCTCTTGATCGTCAACGCCACCGGCATCATCTCCAGCGCCAATCCCGCCGCCGAACTAGCCCTCGGCATCCAGGGACTCGCCTTTCGCCGTTACAGCGAAGCCCTCGGCGAATCCTCCGAGCTCACCAAGCTCCTCTCCGAATGCCTCACTGAAGGCAAAATCTTTCGCCGTGAACAAGTCGAGCATCCCGCTCCCGGCGGCGAATGCCGCCATCTCGGCGTCACCATTTCCCCCATCCGCCGCGGTGTCGGCAAAATCAACGGCGCCATCTGCCTCATGATGGACCTCACCGAGCTTGCCATGCTGCAGCAGCGTGTCCAGCTCAAGGAAAACCTCGCCGCCCTCGGCGAGCTCTCCGCTGGCATCGCTCACGAATTCAAAAACGCCCTCGCCACCATTTCCGGCTATGCCCAGATGATCCGCGCCGACGCTTCCGGTGACGAGGCCGCCGACTACTCGCAAAAAATCCTGGACCAGACCCGCAACATCACCCACGTCATCACCGAATTTCTCAAGTACGCGCGGCCGTTAGAAATTTCCAACGAGCAGGTCGCTCTCCGGCCCCTCGTCGAACGTATCGTCTCCGAAATCTCCGAAGCCATGCCCGACGTCCGCATCCGCTGCGAAGGCGCCTTCAAAAACGTCCCCGGAGACGAAAGCCTTCTCCGTCAGGCTTTGCTCAATCTGGCACGCAACGCCGCCGAAGCCTCCGCATCCGCCGCGAACGGCGCCCGCGTGCTCCTTCGCGGCGAAGTTGTCCGCGGCCCCGAAACCGGATTCCAGCGCATCACCATCTTCGATAACGGCCCTGGCATCCCCTCCGCCGCGCGCGGCAAGCTCTTTCGCCCCTTCTACACCACCAAAGCTAACGGCACCGGCCTCGGCCTCGCCGTAGTCCAGAAAATCGTTGTTCAGCACGGCGGTCAGGTCGACGCCCGCAATCGCCCCGAAGGCGGCGCCGCGTTTATCGTTACGCTACCCGTGTGCGTGGAAGTCCCTGAAGCGGTAGAATTAGACAAGACCGTCATCTGACAGCCGGACGAGCGATTTCCGGTTTGGAAAGCAGGTTTCATGCGCGCCAGATCGTGCCTACCCCTTGCGGTACTGAGTTCGGCCGTTTTGCTCTGTGCTTTTCCTCTGCTCTCGCAGGATGCCTCTCAACAAACGGGCGATCCCGTGGCCGATGCCGCTCGCCAATCTCGAGAAGCCAAAAAAAACGCTGCCAAGCCGCACAAGGTTTATACCGATGACGACGTGAGCCGCCCCAATCCCGCGCCCCCAACCACACCAGCGCCTGGCGCTCCCGGCGCTTTGCCCTCTGGGAATACTCCCGCCGTCGTCGCGCCCGCCGCTGCCGCAAGTGCCGCCGACCAGGACGCCAAAACCGAAGCCGCCTGGCGCAAGCGCTTCAAGGACCACCGCGATAAAATTGCGCGCGCAGAAAAAGAATTGGACGTCCTCCAGCGCGAAGAACAAAAAACCCAGATCCAGTATTATCCCGACCCGCAAAAAGCCATGAACGAGCAGTACACCCGCAAAGACATCAATGACAAACGCGACAAAATCGAAGCCAAGCGCCAGGAAATCGCCCAGCTCAAGCAGGGCTTGAGCGACCTGGAAGACGACCTCCGCAAAGCTGGCGGCGACTCCGGCTGGTCCCGCGAATAGCCCCCTGATTCTCAGGAGGCCAGCGCCTCATCCCTCGCGTCACCCCGGAACAAAAATTAGGGCTTCAGTCCATGCCCTCTCGCTACTAATTTCTTCTCGATCCTTCTATCAAACAATCCTGGCCACAATCCGTCCGTCCGCCCGCCCGCCCGTCCGTCCGCCCAGACCTGTCATTCCGAGCGGAGCGAGGAATCTCTCTTCGATTCATCGCGCAAGCCACCTCTCACGATTCGAACCCATCAACCGAGGTTACCTCGATTGACTTGTCTCCCCCGGCACCCTAGTATTCCGCGTCAGAGGAACCCACCTTGATCCTCAACATCCAGCGCAAAAATATCGAACCGGATGTCGTCGTTCTTGAAATGACCGGCCGCATCGCCATGGGCAGCGACAGCCAGAAAATTGAATGGGGCCTCGCGGACTTGCTCAAGGAAAATCAAAAGAAAGTGGTTTTCGATCTGACCGGCGTCACTTATCTCGACAGCTCCGGCATCGGCATTCTCATGATGTGCCACGCCAAACTCAAAAAAGCAGGCGGTGCCCTGCACATCGCCGGTGCGCAAGGCATGGTCGAAGAAACGCTGGAGCTAAC
>JBBSFG010000218.1:0-7004 GCA_038238965.1 Candidatus Acidiferrales bacterium
GGAAGATTACTGTTCGTTTCTCGATTGTTCAAGTTTGCCGCCCCTTGACCGCGACGCCGGCTTAACGGGCAGATTCAAGGTCACGCTGTTGAGGCTCTGTAAGTAGCTTGCTACCCCCTGGTAAAGGCCCTCCGCGAGCCGCTGGCGGTGCTCCGGCTTTTTCAGAAGCTGTTCGTCGGCGGGATTGCTGAGGAAAGAGATCTCGGTGAGGATGGAAGGCATGTCCGCGCCGATCAGGACCACGAAGGGGGCTTTGCGGACACCACGATTCTTTACTGTTTTGCTGGTCTTCTGTACGCGCTGGGATAATGAGCTTTGAATGTCTTCCGCAAACTCTCTGGATTCGTCGATTTTTTCGTTGCGCGCAATTTTCTTGATGAGATCTTCCAGGTCGTGAATCCCCACCTGGGAGACGGCATTTTCGCGCGCGGCCACTTCCATGGCTTCCGGAGAGCCTTTCAAATTCAAGTAGTAGGTTTCAATGCCGCGGGCGCCATGATCCTGGCTGGAATTGGCGTGAATGGAAATGAAGAGATCGGCGCGCGCCTCGTTGGCGATCGCGGTGCGTTCTTCGAGCGGAATGAAGGAATCGTCCGGGCGGGTAAAGACCACGTCCGCTCCGGGCAAGCGCTGCTTGATGATTTTGCCGAGACGCAGGGCGACATCAAGGCAGAGATCTTTTTCCATAAGGCCGGTGGGGCCAATGGTGCCGGTATCATGGCCGCCATGGCCTGCGTCGATAACGATACGGCCGATTTTCAGTCCCAAGGCGCGTGTGAGAGTGGATTGACCGTCGCGAGTGGGACCGGGAGCACTGGCCGGTTGAATAAGATCGGGCCGCGAACCGGATTTGGAGGCGTTTAGCGGCCCGTCGGGAGTTTTCTTGCCGGAGTGCGCCACGGATTTCGAAAGCGAAGCGTCGACTTCCGTGGCGATAGGTTCAACGCCAGCATTATCTGTCTCGCCGATGGCAGCAATGGCGCTCTCAGGTAACAGTTGGCCGCCGGTGGAATAGTGACTTGCGTTCGCGGCCTTCGCCGCAGCGGCCGAAAGAGACTTCTTGAATAGGTCGATCGACAACTGCGGCGGATTCTGGGAGACGGAAGCCGCATATTCCTTTACTCCGCTTACTTCAAGCACCACGCGGACCACGCCGGCATGATTCTGGGCGACACGGACGGCGGTGAGCAGAGTTCCATCCACCTGCACATTTTCATGAGCAACTTCCGGAGTCAGCCGCGCGGAGTACAGATCGAAAAAAATGCGCTCAGGATTCGCGAGCCGGCCTGAGGTGTAATGCACCGCGTCTTCCAGATCAATGGTGACGCTCGCACTGTCCGGGGTTGCGCTGCTGCGAATACGCCTTAACCTGGGGATGCCGCTATGAGAGCCAGGGTTCGCTGCCGGAAGCGCTGCGGCAGCGTCTTCGTTGCCAGGCGCGGAATCGGCGGCGACAGCGGGCTCCTTATTCGGCGAAGGACTGGCACTGTTCTGCAGCAAAGCCAACTCCGCTACACCTTCCTGGGCTTCCCGTTTTCGCGGAGACCGTGGGAAGCGTTTGAGAAAATCCTGATAAGTTTTTGTAGAGCCGGCATAATCCGCCAATTGATCGCGCTGAAGCTTGGCGCACACCAGCATGGCATTGGGGGCGTAACGGTTGGCGGGATATTCGCGCAGTAGAAAACGATAGGCGTCGACGGCGGACTGGTAGTAATTGCGGCCGAAAAGCTCCCCCATTTCGGTATATAGCTGCGCGATGGCAATCAGAGCATCGGGAACTTCGCTGGCCCGCGGCGTAATCAGATAAACGCGACGGTAGCTCGAAGCTACCTGGCGATAATCGGCCAGTGTGCGTTTGGCGCGAGGCTTGACGTTAAGAGAAGCGCGTTGCTGTTCGGCACGTTCGAACTGCGCCTGAGCCTGACGTTTGACAGTGGCCGTGGGCGCAGCCGGCGCAGCTTTCAGAACCGGAAGACAAGCAAGCAAGACGAAAAATGGCGAAACGCGGGCGAACATCCTCAGAAAGCGGCTTGCGGGGCTTGGTGTGGCGCTGGGCATTTTTCTTATCGATACCGTTCGACGAATACGACAACTCCCCGAATGTGCGAAGGCCGCTTCAATCGTTGTTGAAGATGATTCTACCGTCCACGTCGACGTCCCGGCGAATCGGATGCGGCCGAACCCAGGCATCGGATAGGCGTCCGGAATTTGGCCGGAAGTAGGCGTTCTGCACTTTCTGGACATAACTGCGCGTTTCGCGGAACGCGGGAATGCCATGAGCGCGGTCGACGGCCCCTTCTCCTGCATTGTATGCCGCCAGAGCCATATCCAAATTGCCATTATAGCGTTCCAGCAGGGTCTTCAGATAATGAACACCGCCATCGATATTCTGTTGCGGGTTGAAGACGTCGTTGACACCGAATCTGCGGGCGGTGGTGGGGATCAGTTGCATGAGCCCACCGGCGCCTTTATTGGAGAGCGCAATAGGATTCCAGTTCGATTCGGTCTGGATGACCGCGCGAATCAGAGCCGGGTCGACGCGATGGCGGTCGGCCGCTTCCCTGACAAGTTTTTCAACACCGTCACGATCCATGGTTACCGCCGGGTGCGAGCGCCCCGCAAAGGGCGTTTCGCGCGGGAGAAAAATATTAGTGCGCTTAAGCGCGGTCAATCTAACCTGGACGGGAGGCTCGGCGTTGATGAAAAGCCGGCGGCCATCCGTAGCAGTACTGGCGGTGATTTGTGCGTCGGCCCCCGATGCCAAGAAGCCCAGCCCCGCTAAAACGAGAGATGCCGAAATTGCGGTGAGCTTGAGCATAGGTGCCTGGGGAAGGCTTATAGCCAGTTCAATGCAGCGAAACTTGATTCTGCTCGACAAGCGATCGAAGCGGATTACTCGTCGTGGTCTGCGGGGACGCGGAACGATTGATACCCGAACAAATCCGTTTGAGAGGCCCACGGACCCTTTTCCAGCGCAACCGGATTATAGCAAAGGCTCGAGGAGCGATGGAATGTCCTGAAGGGCAGTTTTTAGGGCAGCTGTGTCTTTACCGCCAGCCTCCGCGAGATCGGGGCGGCCGCCGCCCGAGCCGCCCACCTGCTTGGCGAGCGCCTGTATCAGCTTGCCGGCATGGACTTTAGTCGTGAGATCTTTGGTGACCGCAACGATCAGGGCGACCTTGCCGTCATCGGGCATGCCGAGGGCAATAACTCCCGAGCCGAGCTTCTGGCGCAAGCTATCGACCAGTTGTCGCAACCCCTCGCGGTCAACGTTTTCAACTTCAGCGGCGATGACTTTGACACCCTTTACGACTTGGACGCGCGCGGCCAGCTCGTCCAACTGACCGAGAGAGCCCTTGCGTTTTTGAGTTTCCAGTTCTTTCTCAAGTTGTTTGGCGGTATGCGAGAGTTTTTCGACGGCGCTGAGGATAGCGTCTTCGCCGACATTCAACTGCGCGGCCAGTTGACTGAGGATGCGCGCCTGATTCTGGTAATGCTCGATCGCGCCCGTGCCGGTGACCGCTTCGATACGGCGAACGCCGGCAGCGACGGATTGTTCACCCACAATTTTCAACACGCCGACGTCACCGATGCGGTGGACGTGTGTGCCACCGCAAAGTTCCTTGCTATAAAAGCCGCGAGGCTCGCTGGGATCGGGAATGGTTACGACCCGGACGTTGTGCTCCGGATACTTGTCGCCGAAGAAAGCGAGAGCTCCGGAGGCGAGAGCGTCTTCGAGCGATGTGACGTTGGTTTCGACAGCCGTGTTAAGGCGAATTTCTTCGTTGACCTGTTGCTCGATGTCGCGCAGCTCGTGGGGATCGACGGGAGCGAAATGGGTGAAATCAAAGCGCAGGCGTTCAGGAGAGTTGAGCGAGCCGGCCTGCTTAACATGGGTGCCGAGGGCGTTGCGAAGCGCGGCGTTGATGAGGTGCGTGCCGCTATGATTGCGCATGATGTGCGCGCGGCGCTCGGCATCGGCGACGACGGTGATACGATCGCCGATGTGGAGATTTTCGCGCGCTGTGACGCGATGGGCGACGAGTCCGGCGACGGGATAAAACGCGCCGGTGACGTCGGCGAGACGTTGAATGAGGGAGTTGTCGTAGAATGCCCCGGTGTCGGCCATCTGGCCGCCAGACTCGGCGTAAATCGCGGTGCGATCAAGGACGACTTCACCGCTGGCGCCGGAGGGTAGCTCATTTACGGAGCCGTCTTTGCTTACGATGGCTTCGATGCGGCAATCTTTGGCGGTGGTGCCGAAGTAGAAGCCGGGCTCGGTCTTGAACGTTTCGGCGATTTTTGCGTAAGCAGGATTTGCCGACTCCTTGGATGTGCCTTTCCAAGAGGCGCGCGCGCGAGTGCGCTGTTCCTCCATCGCCGTCTCAAATCCCGACTCATCAAATCGCAAATCTTCATCGCGCACGACGTCTCGGACGAGATCGAGCGGTAGGCCGAACGTGTCCAACAGTCTAAACGCTTTCTCGCCTTTGTAAGTCATTTGCTCTTGGAGTCGCGCCCGTTCCGTTTCGTAGTCCGGAATTTTCTGACCTTTTAATTTTTCAATCTCGAGCACTTCAAATCGAGTCCGGTACTGTCTTAGAGGCAATAAATCATCCTGAAGCTTTTTTAGACCGACAGCGAGAGTCCTTCCAAACCTTACTTCTTCATTGAAGACAATGTCAGTAACGCGTGAGGCAGCGGGCTCCAGCAATTCTGGGTAGGCACCGCCCATGATTTGCTTTACCGTGAGGACCATCTCTGACAGGAATGGTTCGGTGGCGCCCAATAGCCGGCCGTGATAGATGGCCCGGCGCATAATCTTACGCAACACATAACCGCGCCCTTCATTTGAGGGCAACACGCCATCGGTGATCAGGAAAGTTGTGGCACGTGCATGGTCAGCGATAACCCGGAGTGATGCTGCTCCGGCTTGAACTTGTTCTACAACCAGTTCTCGGTCGAAGACCTTTCCACACAGTTCAGCTGCACGCTTCAGGAGCGGCACAAACAAATCCGTATCGTAATTGGAGATGACGCCCTGGATTACCGCGCCGAGGCGTTCGAGGCCTGCGCCGGTGTCGATAGAGGGCTTGGGCAGGGGAGCGAGATTTCCGGAGGAGTCGCGATTGAACTGCATGAAGACCAGATTCCAGATTTCGACGTAGCGGCCACAATCGCACGGGAAGGCGCAATCGGCGTGGCCTTCGTCGGACGCCGCCGGTCCCATGTCGTAATGAATTTCGCTGCAAGGGCCGCAGGGACCGGTGTCTCCCATGGCCCAGAAATTTTCCTTGAGGCCGGGAACGGGAATGATACGCGAAGTGGGGACGTTCTGACCGAGCCATAAGTCTTGCGCTTCTTCGTCGACTCCCAAAGTGGTTCCGGGCGCGACCTCTGCGCCGCCGAAAACCGTAACGTAGAGCTTGGCTTTGTCGATGGCGAACCAGTCGGGCGAGGTGATCAGTTCCCAGGCGTAAGCGATAGCGTCTTTCTTGAAATAGTCACCGAAGGAAAAATTGCCCATCATTTCGAAAAACGTGTGATGGCGCTTGGTGAAGCCGACGTTTTCAAGGTCGTTATGCTTGCCGCCGGCGCGAACGCACTTCTGCGCGGTGGTGGCGCGCTTGTAATCGCGCTGCTCGAGGCCGAGGAATACATCTTTGAACTGATTCATCCCGGCGTTGGTGAAGAGAAGCGTCGGGTCGCCATGCGGGACAAGCGAGCTGCTACGCACGATGCGGTGACCGTTCTGTTCGAAGTACTTCAAGAAAGTGGCGCGGATTTCGTTGCCGGTCACGTAAGCCTCAGTTTGCGTCAGAGAACCGCTAGAACATTATCGCAGAGGAGTGAAACGGCACAAATAGCACGCGCAAACGCGGCGGTTGAGGCCCTAGGCGGAATCTGCGTCGACGGCGTTTTCGATGACGGGAAATTCTTCGCGGGTGATAGCGCGTAATTCGTTGCGGACGATATCGGAGGGGAAGCCGGCGCGGAGGAGGCTGCGGTACAGGGAAGCAATCTTGCGGTCATCGATTTCGCCGCGGAATAGCTTGAGCTTTCGTTCGATGCGCTGGCGAACCACAGCGCGCTCGTCGGTTTCCTTGGCGGATTCTTCGAGCGCCAAATCGATGTGGCGGTCGGGAATGCCCCTGGCGCGCAGCTCGCGCGCGATACGAAATTTGCCCTGCTTGCGGATTTCGGCGCGCTGGCGAGTGAACTGTTTGGCGTAGCGAGCGTCATCGATCATGCCCTGGCGTTTCAGGCGGTCGAGAACGGATTTGACCATGGACTTATCATCGGTGCGGCGCTCGAGGGATTTTTTCATCTCGTGGACGGAATGGGCGCGGCGCATCAGCGCGCGGACAGCCGTCTCGTACAACTCCGGCTCGGACTCGAGTTTGCGCGGGGCGCGAAACATACCGGGAGCATAGAAGGTGCTCCGTCGATAAGCAAGTGCCCGGCGGAGCGGCCTGTAGCGGCTATTCCCAGCGAAAGACTTTGGCGGAGAGCGCGGTGCAAACGGCAAAAATCAGAACCAGGGCGGCTACATCGCCGAGGTGTGACGACCACGAGTCGCCGACCCAGATTCCCTGGAGCAGTCGCACTGCATAGGTCAGTGGATCCACGCGCGCGAGCGCATGAAGAACCGGCGGCAGCGATTCAACGGAAGCGAATATCCCGCAGACGGCAATCATGGGGTACATGATGATGGCGCCGATGGGTTGAGCGAAGCGCGCGGTGGGAACGATGCTGGCGATCAGAAAGCCGATGGAGAGAATGCTCCAAGTGCAAATGAGCAGGGCAATGGTGAACGAGAAGAAATGAACGTGGATGCCGACGGGGTAGTAGCGCTTGCCGGCGAGCAGCATTAGAACCAGGGTGGCGGCAGTGAGGAGCAGTTTTACGATCACGTGCGCGGTGAGAATGGTTTGGGGACGCAACGGCGTGGCGCGCAACCTTTTGAGAATGCCGCCCTCGCGATAGATGGAAATGATGGTGAC